>JBHIVS010000307.1:0-3223 GCA_041987885.1 Pseudobdellovibrionaceae bacterium
AATTTGCATATATCGTGGATTTGAGGGGTTTAAGTTCTACAACCGCCTTTTGCGTGGGATTGACGATCATGACGATCCGGAGTTCAGACTCCTACAGAATTCAATTCTTTTGGAGTTCACCGAAAAAAAGTATATGCAACCAGAAGACCTAGCTGCCATCGAGGGAGCTGGTCATAAACCGGCTTCTGCGAAGGCGTGGCCATTCCTTCGAAGTATCAAACCTGGGTGCCCGCCGTGGTTCCTAAACGAAACTGAGGCACGAGGCTTAGCTACCGTCATCGAAGTCCTTCCTGAGATGCTTAAAAAAGTAAAAGCGGATCCTGATTTTACCTATGGTGAGTCCGGACAAACCTACCCGGTGCTCGTTAAGAAGCCACGGGGCTGGAAAGTTGAATGGATGGGACCGCGAAAGCTTGGCAATCGCGAAGGGTTTGATCCTGAAGGCGATTTCATCAAGATCAACGAGTTGCTCCTTAAGAAGGTTCAGCAGAAGGCTCTTCCGGTCGTTGATTCAGTTTGGGAAGTGGCCCAGTTTTTCTTACCATCCCCTGTTGCTGCGAACGACAGACCTTTTTATCCAAAGATGCTTGCCATTGTAGAACGAGGAACCGGGTTTGCCGTGGGTGTCGAAATGATTTCACCAGAACAAGATCCGATGCTTGCGATGAAAGATCTGATTATGCAAAAGATGTTGGGGCATGGGTATATTCCGGCGGGTGTCACAATGGACGACTATTGGCTGAAACTACATCTTGATGTGCTGGCGATGAAATTGGATTTTATGACTTTTGCTTCGGATCTGGAGAGTATGCCGGAGTTTAAGAGGCATATTTTCAGAAAAAGCGCTTCAATGTGACGACCGTAGCTTGAAATAGCTATCACAAAAAGACACTTGCTAATTCAAACAGTTTTATTCTATAAACAAATATGAATAGAGACCAACAAGGGATAGACAATTGACTGACGGTATCACCGAAATAATAAATAGACTTCAGATAATCAAAAATGAATGGTCAGCAATACCATCTCTAAGCGAAGATCTCTCAGGAATCATCAAAGGCTTAACAAAAACTGATATCACGGCGACTCTCAGCAAACTGGCAATGCAATTGGAAGGTGCAAAGGAGTCCGGACAAAACATTCCAGCTATTTACTATCAGCAAATTACCACACAACTACAAAATATAGAAACATACGTTCGACAACATATTCCCGGAAACCCTTCAGGACATCTGCCTGGATTCGTCAATATCATATACGCACTTTCATTAGCTATCGACGCATCAATTGTAGAGACACCCTCCGGATCAGAATCGTACCTAGAGTCATTCAACAAAAAACTACAATCTCGCTTAACTGAATCAATATCCAAGGCTGATATTGTAAATAGGCTTATTGTCGACGCACAAGAGCTAGCTTCAAAAAACAAAAACTCCGCACAAGAGATTGAGCAAATTCTAAAAAGCTCTCAGGAGTCAACTACCAAAATTCAAGAGCGTGATCGCGCCACTACAGAGGCAACAACTCGTATAACTGAGACTGAAAAACGAAGTGCCACACTTTTCGTTGAGCTCGAAGGAAACCTCAAAAAGGTATCCGAAAGCAGCGACGAAATTAAAAACCAACAAACCAACCTATCTACTTTATCGACAAATTTACAAAACAAGTTAAACGAAGCGCAAAAACTCCTTGAAGACGCCAACAGGCACGGCTTAGCCGGGGCATTCAAAACTCGAAAAGACGATCTTAACTGGCCAGCACGAGGCTGGATTGCACTTTTTCTTCTTGCCATATTCGGCCTCTCGTTACTTGCATTCGATTCACTCAGAACGCAGAACGGCGACTGGCACTTACTCCTAACAAGAATCCCATTTTCTGCACCAATGATTTGGTTAGGCTGGTTTTCTGTAAAGCAATACGGATATACAAGGAGAATTCAAGAAGACTACTCGTTTAAGGTTGCTTCCGCCATGTCGTTCCAGGGTTATAAAAATGAAGTAAATACGGATGCAGAGCTACTAAAATTGCTTAGACAATCAGCAATTGAAAACTTCTCGTCGAATCCGATTCGTATATATGAAGATAATAAAAACCACGGTAGTCCTATCCACGAACTTTTCGAAAATGTCTCGGATGAGAAACTTAAGAAAGCAACCGAGTTCATTAAAGCATTTACGTCCATAAAAAGTTAGATTCCTAAGAAAAATCTTATCTACCGCATTTTCAATTTGGGAAAAATACCCAAACTGCTTTGGCTGTCCAGCAAGCCTGCCAACGAATGCCTCTAACGTACTGCGCCATCTAAACACGGAGTCATTTGAAATTGTCATAACATGCTAAAAGCCATAGAATTTTCAGTACTCTTCGAACTGTGACACCTGAGGAAATATGGCAAAAAAGACGACATCCGGAAAACAATCAAAAGTTAGTGAAAAAAAGCAAGCAAAGGGACCTGCCAAAAACACTTCTCAGCTTGAACTAACACCACAATCAAAAGAATCTACAAACAAAAAAGAAAAAACAAAACAAACAACTGCCCTTGGTTTTGAAGAAACTTTGTGGGCAGCGGCAGACAAACTTCGCGGCCACATGGATGCAGCCGTTTACAAGCACACAGTACTGGGCCTGGTCTTTTTAAAATATATCTCTGATGCATTCGAAGAAAAGCACACTGCACTTTTAGAAGAAGACCCACAAGCAGCCGAGGACCGTGATGAATACATTGCGGAAAACATATTCTGGGTTCCCAAAGAGGCTCGCTGGAGCTTTATCCAGAAAAAAGCAAAAGATCCACTCATCGGCAAACTTATCGACGACGCTATGGTCGCCATTGAGAAGGAAAATAAAACTCTTAAAGGCGTTCTACAAAAGGACTACTCCCGACCCGATCTTGATAAAGTAATGCTTGGGCAACTTGTAGATCTTATCTCTGGCATTGGACTCGGCAGCAAAGAGAGCAAGGAAAAAGACATTCTTGGTCGAGTCTATGAATATTTCCTGGGTAAATTCGCCTCTGCCGAAGGAAAACTAGGGGGGCAGTTCTATACTCCAGGTTGCATCGTTAAACTTCTTGTTGAAATGATCGAACCAATGAAGGGGCGTATCTATGATCCTGCCTGTGGCTCTGGCGGTATGTTCGTTCAATCTTTGAAGTTTCTGGAAGCTCACGGTGGGAAGCGTGGGGCATTATCTATCTACGGACAAGAGTCCAACCCAACCACTT
>JBHIVS010000308.1:0-3214 GCA_041987885.1 Pseudobdellovibrionaceae bacterium
TCCAAAACACGAGCACTGTTTAAAAAGGTTCCAGATGAAGTTCTTAAATCTCTGAGTATCCATAAATTTTCATTTTTTTGTTCAATTCTGCAATGACGGGCTTCGAGGTTTGTGCCTAGGATTTGGACGGTGCACTGGGCGTCGGAACCAAGAGTAGTTAGAGGGGAAAGAGTCGTTTTGTGGTTTTCAGTGCTTAAGTGTTTTAAAATAGGGGTCATATTTTTTCCTTGTTTGAGTGTCGGAAATCTCTATTTACAAGACCTTTGCCATCGCCAGATCGAAATAGCAGGTATCTGGCGGGTCTACGACTCGCCCTATTATCAGTCGAGGGTCTTAAATCCTAGAATTGAGAATATCCAATTGTTTTGTTAGTCTTAGTCATGCCAAAAGTTCAGTTTATTAAAAGTGCCGTTTTAGAAAAAGATTTCCCTAAACATGATTTTTTAGAGGTTGCCATTGCTGGTAGATCTAATGCGGGGAAGTCATCGTTCATTAACTCCTTAACAAGTCACAAAATCGCTAAAGTCAGTTCTACGCCGGGTAAAACGCGGTTATTAAATTTTTTCCAACTAGATGAATCCTATGTGTTAGTTGATATGCCGGGTTATGGTTTTGCGGCACGCTCTGGAAATGAAATGAAAGAGTGGCATCGTATGATCGAAACTTATTTAATGACACGTCCTCAATTGGCAGGACTGTTATTAGTGATGGATATTCGTCGTGATTGGACAGAAGATGAAGAGCTTTTAAAAGAGTTTTCCGAACGTAGAGGTTTTCCTCTGCTGGTCGTTTTAACCAAAGCAGATAAGTTGAGTTATAGTCAAAGTTTGCAAGCAACTGCAAAAATAAAAAAGGCTTCTGGGCTCAGTGCTGTTTTTCCTGCTTCCACTTTGAAAAAAACCGGACAAGATAATATTGAAGAATATATTTTTGAAAATTGGATTAAAGAAACTGAGAGTATATGAAAATCGTAGGCGTCATTCCAGCTCGTTTTGGATCTACTCGTTTCCCAGGTAAACCTCTAGTGAATTTGGTTAATAAACCTTTGATTCAGTGGACCGTGGAGGGGGCTTTGAATGCTAAATCATTGTCTGAGGTCATCGTTGCGACGGACCACCAAGGTATTCGTGAGGTCGTTGAAAAAATGGGCGTGCGAGTTGTGATGACGGATTCGGATTTGCCATCAGGCAGTGATCGTATTTATGCAGCGACAAAAGAGATTGATTGCGATGTTATTGTAAATATCCAAGGTGATGAACCTATGGTGACTGCTCAGTTGATTGATGGATTATCCGGAGTTTTTCAGGTGGAACCAAAGCTTGAAATGGCTACCTTAGCTCATCCGATTACTTTAGACGAGTTTCAGTCTGTAAATGCTGTAAAAGTCATAGTTAATAATAGAGATGAAGCGATTTACTTTAGTCGTTATCAAATTCCTTACTCTAGGACCTCACCTGTTGTTGAAAATGGATATGTTAAAGGCTGTATGCGCCATATAGGTATGTATGCATATCGTAAAGATTTTCTACAGAAATTTTGCGAATCACCTGTAGCGGAAATTGAGATAGGTGAAAGCTTAGAACAGTTGAGAGCTTTAGCATTAGGAGCAAAAATTAAAGTAGTTCCTGTCGCAGAAGCGAGCATAGGTGTAGATACTCCAGAAGATTTAGAAAAACTCGAAAAAATTTTAAGCGCAAAATAAGGCAATGGAATGGCTTCAAAAATACAAAAGAATAAAAAGCAGACCAAATATATTTTCGTAACTGGTGGAGTCGTATCTTCAATTGGAAAAGGTTTAACAGCAGCAAGTTTGGCGGCCTTACTTGAGAGTCGTGGGCATTCTGTTTCGATCATGAAATTTGATCCATATTTAAATGTAGATCCAGGTACGATGTCTCCGTTTCAGCATGGAGAAGTTTATGTTACTGAAGATGGGGCTGAAACTGATTTAGATCTTGGGCATTATGAAAGATTTACTTCTGCAACCTTAAAAAGATCTCACTCTGTATCTACCGGACAAATTTATGACACAGTTTTAAGTAAAGAACGTCGTGGAGACTATCTTGGAGGAACTGTTCAGGTCATTCCTCATATAACAGAAGAAATTAAATCTCGAGTTTTTGAAGCTCTGTCTGAGTATGAAATTGGTATTGTTGAAATTGGAGGAACGGTAGGGGATATCGAGGGTCAGCCATTTCTAGAAGCCATTCGTCAAATGCGTTTGGAATTAGGGCCGATGCGCTCATTGTTGATTCATGTTACTTATGTTCCTTATATTGCAGCTGCTGGTGAGTTAAAATCAAAGCCGACTCAGCATTCTGTTAAAGAGCTAAGACAGCTCGGTTTGCAGCCTGATTTCTTAGTTTGTCGCTCTGAGAAAAAAATTGATGCAAGTCTAAAATCAAAAATTGGTTTATTTTGTTCGGTTGGAGCCGATCATGTTATTGCCGCCGAAGATAGTAAATTTATATATGAAGTTCCGTTGGTTTTGCATCAGGAAAACTTAGACACTTTAGTTCTTGAAGAGTTGGGAATTAAAGCAAAGAAACCCAACTTAAATGGTTGGAAAAAAATTGTAAAAACGCTCAATAACCCACGCAATATTTCCAAAATAGCAGTGGTCGGAAAATATGTAGATTTAAAAGAAGCTTACAAGTCTCTTCATGAGGCTTTGGTTCATGGTGGTGTCGCAAATGATGCCCGCGTAGAAATACTTTATGTTGATTCAGATAAGCTTACTTCTAGCAATGTATCTAAGATTTTAGGAAATGTTGATGGAGTTCTAGTGCCAGGAGGATTTGGCTCTCGTGGCGTCGAAGGTAAAATTTCTGCAATTAAGTACGCAAGAGAAAATAAAGTTCCTTTCTTGGGTATTTGCTACGGCATGCAATTAGCGAGTATCGAGTTTGCGCGTAATGTTTGTGGAATTAAGAATGCAACGACTCGGGAAATCGCAGATCTTAAGAAGAAAAACTCTTTTATTGTAGATACGATGGAAGACCAAAAAGATTTGGTTAATAAGGGCGGAACTATGCGCTTAGGGGCGTATCCATGTGATCTCAAAAAAGGTTCCTTGGTTCATAAAATTTATAAAGCATCTAAGATTTCAGAGAGACATCGTCATCGTTATGAATTTAACAATGAATATCTAAAACAACTTGAAGAGAATGGCTTACTAGCTTCAGGAATATGTAAGGATCGTAATTTGGTAGAG
>JBHIVS010000309.1:0-3092 GCA_041987885.1 Pseudobdellovibrionaceae bacterium
ATCCAAATATAAGGCTTTTCATTGAAATCGATATCGTGATTTTGTAAGCACAGTAAGTGATCCTTTTTTATCTGAAGCTTCTTGGTGCAAAGGGCCAATAGGAATTCGGGCAGCGCTTCGGAATCTTTCAAATCAGGGTGCTTTAGCATTCTTTCTATTAATGAGCCGACTATTCGACTCTTGTTATCATCAGCGCTGTAGTTTAGCTCTCTCGGCTTTGATGCTCTCAAAATTGATGCTTGAATTATTCCTTCATTAAATCGGTCGAACATCAATGGGTCTAGCTGACGAATGATATATCCATCACCTAATGGCGCTATTCCATCTTTCTTTGGAACTGTTCTAAGTCTTTGTAGGACGGATGATATAGTGAAATAGACAGTAGCTTGATGGTGAAAAATATCGCTATTATCTGGCTTACTCCAAAATGCAAATGTCGGACCAAGGAGCATTGTGCTACCTGTGCTAGATTCCAAAAATATTTGATGGCCAATACCCTGCATTTCGGGTGAAGATGCCTTCTTAAGAAAGAGTATTCTTTTCTTTATTAAATCTTTAAGTATTAGGTTTTCGCAATATTTCGCTTCTAACTCTCTTAGTAACTCGTCTTCTTTTCTCCAAGCGTCTTTCTTATTTTCAGAGATTGGGAGTAAAATATTTTCTATAGAATGAAACTTATGATTTCCACATGGACCATCAGAAAATGTTAAATCCTTTTGCAGTTTACTGAACTCTGTCTCACTATTATACTTTGCAAATCCAACAATATAAGTAATGGGGAGGTCACCAGGGTGAGAGCATGAATGTTCGTTTTTTGCTCAGGTTGTTTAGCAATCGATCTAGCTGGTGCGAAAGGCGATACTAAACATGCCTGATTCGTTCCAAAAATGCATAGAGCTTGAGCTAAATGTGTTCAAAAAACGTTCGTGATCTTGCCCTGGGGAGGTCACGATATTGTCTTAGGTATCTGCTGATATTTAGTAGTGACTTTCCTGATTGAATTGAACCCGCAACGACAACAATTCCTGATGTCGGTTTAACTTCATCGTTAAACTCCCCTTCGACTAACTTTATATCTTTCCCCAAAGTTTTAGCATTACTTCGAATTAGTTCAGCAAGTTCTTTCGCACCTTTGTCTTTACAATGCAAAATGCAGTCAGCATTGATTGGGAAATGCCTCAATACCGCTATTTTGACTAATTTCTTAAATTCGTCACTGTTTAAAACTAGTTTGCTTACATCTATAAAATATTCAGGTGTTGGATTAGTCGTTCCGTCTACCCCATCAAATAGGCATTTAAAAACATCTAGATTCTTGTATTTTTTAATAATCCCCCTTAGGCTGGAATCTGAGTCGACTGCAAGAGGCAGGCATGTTTCTGTACGAGGTGCTTCAAACGAAAACTTACTTTTCTCAAGTGTGACGGGGATTGAATATTCTTTTAAACACATTGGGCATTCACTCTCTTTGTATGAATCAAAATGTTTAAAGTAATTCTTGCAATGATTTTTTTGGTAGTGATCAAAATTGATGAAAACATTTTGTTCGGTCGTGTTGCTTTGTAGCATTACTACCGATACTATGCTTGCTTGTTCCAGTGATGGATTGTTTTTTAAATTTTTATATAAATCACTACTGGTTGATGCTGAAATTAATACCAATGTATTTTGGTCGGAAGAGAATTGATAGTCGTCTAGTCCTTCGTAACTACCAAATGAATCAATAGATACTATTTCATTTGATCCGTTGAATAGTTTTTTTAAATTAGCTACTTCATAGGCCAAAGTGTAAATCCCAGAGGTATCTACATAAATTTTCTCTATTTTATTTGGTAAGAATTTTAAAATCAAAGTTGCTAGAAAAGATGCTTCGGCAGATCTTTCTAAAATGTTTGAGACTGATATGAATTTGCTAGTGTGCTTGCCTGATGGCTTAACAAAGTGGAAGTTCGGCGACGCTTCAATAATGAGGTTCCTGATTTTTAGTATGTGAAAAACTCCGCACTCAAAAATTTTATTTATTTGTGGTTTCGATAGTTCTCGTGCCTGATCGTTTTCGCTATTCTTCGAAATGGCGATATCTAGATTTCCATTTTTATCAATAAAGCATGTATGTACATTTAAATTTTGATAGCTATTGATTTGATCTTTGAGTTTGCTTAGAGCCTGCGGGTTAATGAGTTTTGTATTTATTTTTTCTTTATTAAATGACGGCGATATGATGAGTAAGTTTCTGGTGAATATGCAGCTTCGGAATTGAATTTTTATTTCATTATAGAATGAAGTTAAGTCGAATTCCGATCCGGAACAATAACATACCAAATAACTTGGCTCTCGGCTGCTTATTTCAGCTTGATAGCAGTAGAATTTATTCATCTTAAGGGTACCAGTATAGTGCAAGCCAATCCTTCGACAGACCTAAGTGCTGTGTAATTATTATTTGTCTTATTGTGTTCATCATATAAAGATAAATGTTGGTCATCCTGCTCTAGCAGCACATTTTTGTTAAAGTCTCGGTATAGTGACACTCTCCCCGTTCGTATGCTAATAAAGCCGTTTCTTTCATCCAATACTTTACGAACGTTATGGAGACCTCGGCCAACACCTTTGTCATCTGCTTTTGAGGTTACGCCTTTAGCAAAAGAAGCACATATTGTTTTAACTTCGTCACTTACATTTACAATATCTAGTTTAAGTTTTGGTGCTAAATTTTTGGCAATGCCTGGTCCACTATCAAAAATTGATATCTCTAAGATATGAACAGTTCTATTCACCTCCCTTAATTTTTCTAAATAATCAGTGATAACTGTATTCGATCCACCAATATTTGAAGATTCTTGATTTTCTGTTATTAATTTATGGTCTATTACAACAGCTCGAACTGATCTATCATGCGTGCCATTTTCATAGTCCAATTTCCCATGTTGATCTGTGTTTTCAACTATTTCAAAAATCAACTCACCCAAACTATCCATATCGTCATTCGAAAGGCTTGATTCATTGATCGTATTTTTAACAAACCTCTGAAGTATGGCGGTAAAATATCCGCTTTGTTTAAGGTTTATTGAGCCTTCAGGTGAATAAAAGCATGA
>JBHIVS010000310.1:0-3073 GCA_041987885.1 Pseudobdellovibrionaceae bacterium
TCGCAAGTCATTAAATCTGCCAGAAAATGTTTTCCGCGCAGAGGAACTAGGAACTGGAATCCCAGCGGGCCATAAAATAAATGCCAAGGGCGTTTACTTCCCCACTGTCGAAGACGAAAATTCTGACTTAGAAAAAAATTAATTTAAAAACGCCATCTATCTTAAAAAAATAGATGGCGTTTGCATAACAACTCTAAGCTTTTAAGAAAAATTCTCCTTCTGGAGTTTTATAACCAAATTCAAACCAAACTAGGTTATTTTCATTTTCCCACTCATCGAGAGTTTCCATATATTCTTTAGGCCATAAAGACTTTAAAATAGCTGTTCTTTTGTACATCCACCAACTCGTCATAGAGTGAGCTTTGGAGAAAACTTTATCTGCTCGATCTGCCAAAATTTTCCGAACTTTTTCGTCTTTAACTAAAGACAAATGCATACTTAATTTTTCAGAATCTGTCGCGTTACGTAGGGATCTCTGAATAACACTTGCCTCCACTATAGTGACGCCCGCATGCTTTGAATAAAGACTCACCCAGTCCTCGCGAAAAACAAGCAGTCCTTTGGTATATTCAAGCTCCGGCAACACTTCCAAATCAACAAGGGATCGTTCTTCGTGAAGCCTCAAAAAATTCTGCTTATCATTCATCGAAAAAAGAGCATCTTGTATAATATAATCCATAGGACTTTTGAATATATTCTTTGAATGAAACTCTTCTAAAAATTTATTGTCCCAATTATTTTCTTTTTTATTCTGTTCCGATGAATTTTCAAAGGCATGAAAATTCGGATTCCACTCTAGCCAAAAAAGTCCACGCGTTCCATTTTTTGCAGCCCCTAAAATCAGTGGATCGTTATCTGAAAAAGCATCAAAATCAATTCGACCAATTTTACTTTCCATTTTTCTAAAAATATCAAGGATCGGGCTTCTAAACGCAACAACTTCAATACCAGTAGTTTTTGATATTTCATCACACATTCTACCGATTTCTTCATAGCGAAAATACTCTACATCCAACCAAATAAATTTAGATTCGCCAAACAACTCAGGAAGAAGTCCATACGATAAAGGATTATAAGGCGAATAGCCTTCAGCAAAAAGCACTAAACTTCCCACCGAACTACCTCTGCCAGGACCCAATAATATATCATGTCTTTTCGCGTAATCTAGAAGATGTCTGAACTTATTAATAAAATTCTTTTTTTCTTCTGAATAGAGAGCAATTTCCTGCTGAACAACCTGATTACTATAACAATCAGTAATCCCCTTACGCTTTAACTTTTGAACACTCACCTCTGCAATATTATCCATAACGTGACTCCTTTCGTCGGCGGATAAATCCTTACCACTCTTTAACGAAGTCAAAATGTTTTCTAGTCTCTCAATTTGTAAAACAGTAAAATATAAAGACTTACGGCTTTCAAAAAGTCTTGTTTCCAAAAGACTTTGAAGTGACTGCTTATCTGTTTCTCTCAAAAGCAATTTTATTTGCTCTAGAGAAAACCCCATTTTCTTATAGAAAATAATATTTTTTGCTATAGAAATTTGTTCACGGGTATACACTCGATAGCGACTCTCCCTACGTGCATGAGGATCAAGAAGACCCAGTTCTTCATACATACGTAAGGCTTTTGCCGTAAGACCTGTTGCTTTACTAAATTCACCAATAGAGAGCCAGTTTTTCATTTTAACCTCTTACTATAACTGTGAAGTCTTCCCTTGGGGTAAGGTAAAAAGATTTCTTTTCTCTCTAACGCATACCAATATCACCCACCTCTAAATATGACGTTGGTCCATAAAGAAAATGCTGGTTATGCCGACAGGATACATTGGACGGAGGAATTATGACTCTTTTTATTAAAATCCTGTTTGCCACGTTGCTAATAAGCCCCTGTGCATTTGCTCGCTCCTATAGCTTAGCCAAAGGAGCTGGTTATTCCGTAGAACCTCTGTATGGCTATGAAACTGTTTATAGGTCTTCACCCAGCTCGCATCTTTCGACACGAACTATGTATGGACTGCGCTTAAAAGTAGGTAAGGATATTTTAGCGGCAGAGGCAGAATATACTCGTGCTTCGGATACAGAAACCTATTCAGTGGCTCCTGAAAAAATTTACTATCAGGACGACAAATATAAACTTGGAATTCGCTCTAGTTATTATTTCGGAAAATATTTTTTCTCGACAGGACGAATTGGTGCGCAAGCGACCCAAGGGCAAGAAGAATCTACTTCTGCCGGAGTCACAACAGTAGAAAAGAAAGATTTAAAAATAAATCCCTATGCCGGTCTTCATTTGGGAATTAGATTAGGAATTTTTTCTGTCAATGCTGGTTCTACGATGATTTTTAAAGACTACTCTGATTTTTCTAAAAATGATTTCCAACATACCCTTTCGTTCGGTGTTGGATATTAACTTTTTAAAGGCAGCGTAAAATAAAAAGAAGAGCCGCGTCCCTGCTCACTGCGGACACCAATGGTACCGCCCATTTTCTCGACGAGCTGCTTACTAATACTAAGTCCTAAACCACTGCCACCAAAACGACGCGTGATCGAAGTATCGCCTTGGCTAAATCGAATAAATATTTCGTTCATTTGTTCTGGAGACATCCCTATACCGGTATCATCTACCTGAAGAAGCAAATCTGTTCCTTTCACCGAAGCACTTAGATGGACACTGCCACTATCCGTAAACTTCAGTCCATTTCCTAATAGGTTTACTATCACCTGTTGCAGGCGCATAGCATCCCCTTGCATAATAGAAGGAACATCTAATTCTACCGTCATGCTTAAATCTATATTTTTTTCAACAGCTTTTACCATTAACAATTCAACACAACGCTCTAAAATTTCGCGAATATCAAAGGGCTCTTTTTCAATTTTCATCAAACCTGATTCAATTTTTGAAAAATCCAAAATATCATTTAATAAGTTTAACAAACTAGCAGAAGCTCTTGATAGAATCGATACGCACTGTTTTTGATCTTCATTTAAGGGCGTATCCATTAGCAATTCAGCCATACCCATGATTGAATTCATAGGCGTACGAATTTCATGACTCATATTTGCTAAAAATT
>JBHIVS010000311.1:0-3070 GCA_041987885.1 Pseudobdellovibrionaceae bacterium
AGAAATACTTAAAGCCCCAAAAAGAAAACTTAATATTATAAGAATAAACCCAAGCAAAATTGCTATAAAATATATACGTTCTCTTAACATCTCTCGAAGAGTTGTCATCGCCAGAACAAGTGTCTTATACATTCTCGCTGTCCTTTTTCTTTAATGTCGAAAAGGCTTTTTCTAAACTTTGATATTCAGACATAAAGCTATCTAAAGCTCCATTATAAATTGTCTTACCCTTATTAATGACAACAAGGTCTGAACAGAGCTCCTCCATATCCAAAAGCAAGTGACTACTGAAAAATAAACTTTTTCCCCGCTTTTGCTCCTCACGAAGAATATCCTTCACCATATCTCTTCCATCCGGATCCAGGCCTGACATTGGCTCATCCAAAATAATGAGGTCAGGGTCAGTGAGAATAGCCTGTGCAATACCAATTCTCTGTAGCATTCCCTTGGAATACGTTCGCAATCTTCTCTCGCGAGCTTCCCAGAGATCTACCTTCTTGAGGGCTTCTTGAGACTTCTCAGCAAAGTATTTTTGATCAGAACCATAACATAGACGCCAATGTAATTTTAAAAACTCTTCTCCAGTCAAAAACTCATACAAATAAGGTCTTTCTGGAAGATAACCAATTCGACTGCGTGCTTTAATATCCAGAGGTTTATTGAAGAAAAGTATTTCACCGCTATCAGGACGTACAAACTCGAAAATACATTTTATAGTTGTTGTTTTACCCGCCCCATTACTTCCTACAAATCCAGTGGTTTTACCTTCAGGAATAACAAAAGAAACGTCTTGCAAAACATGACGGGCTGGCTGAAACAATTCGCCTTTAAATTTTTTATTCAAATTTTTAACAGTAAGTACATTCATAGACAGTCTCTGTTTAATTTAAAGTTTTTTGCATTTCTCTTACGACATCATATTGTCTAGAAGTAGCAGGCATCAACCCCTTAGAGCCTATAAGATCTGAAAATTGCCCCTTGTTTTCTTCACTATCTACTAGGTCCACAAGTGCAAACATAATTTCATGCACTAACTTAGGGTTTTCATCATAAAATTTCTGACGAACGCAAAAAGCATCATTGGGAATAGGTTCACTCAACCAAAGAATTCTGTAATTAGTCTTACTCTTTCCTCCGAATAAGCTCCATGCACTTGCCAAACCTTTTTCGTCGTCACTAAATACGGCAGCAGCATCCACAGATCCATCCTGTAGCAATTGAACGGATTTTTCATGATTTCCAGAATAAATAACTTCTTTAAAAGCCGACTCACTCAATCCATTTTTCTTTAAAGCAACCGAGGGATACAAATAACCCGAAGCAGATTTTTTATCGACAAACGCAAAACGTTTACCTTTTAAGTCAGACACTTTTTTTATAGAACTATTTTTAGGAACAATAATAGCCGAGTAATAGAAGGGCTCTTTCCATACTTTCTTCAATAACACTTTTAAAGGAGTCTGCTGCTCAACCTGCACAAGCATTGAAGGAGAAAAAAATGCAAAATCAATACTTCTATCAGAAATAGACTTTGCTAAGCCCTCATAACTTTTAGAAATATAAATATTTACAGGAAGGCTTAGTTTTTTTTGAAGAGCCCTTGCCAACATAGCTCCTTGATCATCAAAACTCTCTGGATTGGCTCCAGATATAAACCCAATTGTAATACCCGCAGAAGGTTTATTAGACTGACCTGCTCCGATTGCAAGAATAGGAAATAAAAGTACAAGAATTGCTTTGAAGAGAATATTCATGAAGTCTCCCTAACATACATTAGACTTGAATATCCTACGCTCTAAACAAAAAGGACAAAAGCCGAGATATAGCGCACTAGACTTAAGTCGGCCTCAGCTGTCGGTAAAATTTAGAGCGACAGCTTTCCTTCGTTCGTATAAATATCTTCGACCTTAACGTGTTTATATTGCTCAAACTTGTAGCGCATTTTAATAAATCTTAACAGCATTGCCTGAGGATCTAAATCTGGATCTTTTCTATGTTTTTTAATTTCCCCAAGAATAAACTTTTTAGCGCTTTCTGGATGGAAACAAAAACCACGTGTAAAAATATAGCTGTCTTTGTAAGGAATCAGACGAACTTCAAATAATTCATCCGGATCAAATCCAAAAACAAAAGGAGACTCTTTAACAATAAGTTTTTTATTGGCTAAAAGATCTTTGATATAAATGTCGCCATTTTTCACTTTAATAAATTCAAAAATCGAATGGACATGATTTTTGAGAATCTCCAGTTGAGCCATTTCCTCATCCGTAAATCTCAACTCACGAACCATTACACAAGCTTCTAGAGGTGTTCTACCAAATCCTTTGAGACTGCGAGTAAAGAAATACCAGTCATAAAACTGAGACATACGAGACTCGTAATGGTCAGAGTTTTCATCTAAAGTTCCTGTTTTTTCAAAGAACTCTTTTTTTGCATCTACCAATTCGTCTTTGAATTGATCGCCTACAAAGTGATTAAGAACCTTTTCCATTAAAATTTCAAATTCATTCATAACTACAAATTCTCATTTAAAGTTTTCGAAACATTCGACCATAACGAATTTTATTATCGGAGCCCTTAGTTATACCCTTAGAGAACCAGATTATCCAAGCTCTTCCGAGAATATTTTTTATACTCACCGTACCCCAATAACGAGAATCATCACTAACATCCCGATTATCACCCAAGAGAAAAACTTCACCAGGGGGTACCACTAAAGGTCCAAAATCATTCTTGTTATCCGAAACAGACAACAACACATCCCACGACATGCCATTTATTTTTTCACTGTAGGGTTGAAAATTTTGAGGATCAGGATTTTGAATTTCGTCGTTATTTATTTTTTCATAACTTGCAACCTGATCATTGACGACAAGTACTCCATCTTTAATCGAAATCACATCACCAGGAAGGCCCACAACTCTTTTCAAGTAATTTGATTTATTTCCATCATAAAAAAAGACGACAATTTCTCCTCGCTCAGGGACATATTCCCAAAACTTTGGTCCCAGCCCACTAAGGAATCTTTCCCAGCTCCCCTTTAAAGCAAAAATGTAATCTCCAGGCAAGA
>JBHIVS010000312.1:0-3059 GCA_041987885.1 Pseudobdellovibrionaceae bacterium
ATGTGGAAAATCTTTTCGACACTGTTCATGATGAAGGAAAAGCAGACCATACCTATTTGCCACTAGCCGAAAAAAATAAGTCTCCAGAACTACAAAAAGCCTGCAAAGACAACAACGATAGCTCTTACAGACAGGGTGAGTGTTTATCTACAGACTGGAGCAATGAGCGTCTTAACAAAAAACTAACAAATCTATCAACAGTCGTACTTGAGGTCGATGGCCAAGGTCCCGACGTTTTATTATTGGTAGAAGTTGAAAATAAAAACGTTCTAGATATTTGGAATAAAAACTATCTTCAAAAAGCCAACTATCAGACAGTGGCCATTCTTAATGGACCTGATCGTCGTGGTATTAACCTTGGTTTGATGTCCAGATTCCCGATTGTTGGACAACCCATACTTCACAATATTGAGTGGTCTCCTAAAGACGCTGAAGAGAAGAAATGGATGGAAGCCTCACGCGGTATCTTTGAGGTAACTTTAAAGGCGCCTAACGGTGATCCTATCACTTTCTTCGTAGCCCATTTTCCTTCTCAATCAAATCCTGTTCACTGGAGAGTTCAAGCTGGGCAAACACTGGCAAAGTTAATCAAATCCAAAGGACCTAACGCCATGGTTCTTGCTGCCGGTGACTTTAATATTATTCCTGAGGATGAAAAATCAGAGGGACTTTATTCAAAAGTTCTAGGTCAAGCAGGAGCTATTTCTCATATGATTGGCTGTGAAAAATGCCCAGGCACTCACAATCACAGGAAAAAATGGTCGTTCCTAGATGCACAGATCTATTCCCCTGCTCTTTTGGCTGACGGAGCAGGAAGCTACAAAGTACAACCTGAAACTATTGACGTGATTCGCTACAATGAACTTCACTTAAAGCGTGGCAAATATCCTAATCGTTGGGATCACGGAAAAGGTGACGGCGTTTCTGACCACTTCCCAATTTATGTAAGACTTAAACAAAGAAGTGAAGCAAAGACTCCGGTAAAGGATGCTCCACCAGCGAAAGCACCGGCAAAGAAAAAAAAGAAATAACTCTCTAGCATCTTTCTTTCACAACTCCACGACGACAAAGCTTTCTCATTGTCTGCTTTGTCCTTTTTCGTGGATATAAAAAAGGGCCTTTGAAGGCCCTTTTTTATATTTCTTAACTATTTTAGAAAAAATCTACGACAAATATTTCCGATCGAAACTACTTAACGTAATATCCAATTCGTTCCAAAATTTTCGTAAGATCTACAGCTACTTTTTTCTCACAGCGTCCGTATTTTTTAACGTTTTCTTTTGGATTTGCATCTTTCACCTGAGAAGCAGAAAAAGTCAGAGGATAGTTGTTATTGCTATAGGTACTTACAAGATCCCCTTCAATTGTCGAGCAACCTTTAAAAGAGTAATCCAGTTCATTCGCAGAAATACTAACTTGGAATTTTACATCATTCCCTTTGTCAGACTTCATAGCTTGATAAACACCTGTCAAAGATTCTACTTCAACAGTATCGTTCTTTAGACTTTCAGCATCTATTTTTGCAGTAATAACATAATTAAAAGTCTCTGCGCCTTTAATTTCTTTTTTCTCTTTCGTTTTCAATGAAGCATTAAACTGTCCGACGATTTTTAAAGTCATCAAATACTTATCAGCATCCACATTGTCTTTTGCTAAAACGATAGAATAATCTTTAATAATAAAATTCACAGAACGACTTTGCGCTACAGGATCAAAAACTTTTTCAGTCATTACCTTTTTAGCTGCAGTCACAGTCGTATTATCAAGATCCAACTGCTGCGCAGATCTGATTTCTAAAAGGCTTGCAGAGTCGTCATCGCCGATTTCAAAAGCCAACTCTTTGTCTTCAACCAATGTGTAATCGCCATAACCATTATGGAAAGAAAGGTCTGATTTAGATACCTTCAAAAGACTTTGTCCATTTGATGAATCGATGGAAATACGAGAATCCGTCTCAAGCTCCAAGGCAACGCGAACATACTTGATAGCTTCAGAAACTCTTTCAGCCATATTAATAGAAACCGCAGCACCTTCAAAGCGTAGGCTTGAAGAAGTCGCTTTCTTTTGCTGTTGATTTCTTTTTTTTCTAGCTTCCTGCTCAAGGATTCTCTTACGAGTCGTTTGATCAGTGATAGCTTTATCTTCCGCACAAGCGGTCAAAAGAATTGTTAAACCAAGACACAAAATAGGTAGTTTCTTTAAGGTTTTCATGGGCGCAAATGTAACTTAATTCTAAAGAGACTTCCAGAGGTACTCTTTTTACGAACAAAAAAATAACAGTTTAAGCACTTTTTTCAAGAACGTGTCAAAATTGTGTACAGACAACGTATCCCCCCGTTGTTCACTTTAACCTGCTTATAGAGCTTATAACCCGTGGGAACTTTAAACTCCCCACCTTTCTCTGGAAACAAAATCGCCAATATTTTCGGCTGATAGTGACAAAAGGCCTCTACCAAGGCTCCTAATTTAAAAGCGGCCTTTTCTAGCCTTTCCCCATAGGGAGGATTACAAACCAAAACAGTACCTGCAGGCACCTCTTTAAAGGTCTGTAGACTATTGGCCTCTGCAGTCTGAAGTTTTTTCGAATTAAAAGCTTTTTTTAGAATCTTTGAAAGATACTGCTCTAGATGCTCATAGTTTTTAGCCACGACTTGCAGCATTTTTGGCTCAATATCTAAACCATAGAAACTTTGGAAAGAACTCTCTTTTAAATTTTTATAATTTAAAACAAAGAGCTCACTTTGAAATATTTTAGGCGTTTTCTTAAAAATTAAAAAATCATAGGGCCTATGAAAATTCGGCAGCCCCACAGAACGTCCTTCTAAAAGAAAAGTCCCCGATCCCATCATTGGGTCAAATAGCATTTCATTATCAGCTAATAAATCTCGAAGCTCCCACAACATACGTGCAGCAAGAGTTTCTCTTAAAGGGGCCTCTCCTCGCAGCAGCATCCATCCCCTTTTGTGAAGATGATCGCCCGATGTATTTAAGCTGATCGTGCACTGATCTTGATACATGCGAATAAAAACTTCGACACCACTCCTAGAGTCTTTAGACTC
>JBHIVS010000313.1:0-3029 GCA_041987885.1 Pseudobdellovibrionaceae bacterium
TGGGTGGTTATGTAAAAATGTTCGGAGATGCAAATACAGAATCCGAACTCAGCGATGAAGAAAAGAAAGTTTCTTTCACGCATAAAAATGTATGGCAAAGAATCGCTATCGTCTTAGCTGGCCCTATAATGAATTTCTTATTTGCTATTTTAATTTTCTTTACGGTTGCCCTTATTGGTGAAGACGTCAGAAAACCTGTCATCGGAGATGTTTTAATCGAGTCTCCAGCATATACATCTGGATTCAGATCTGGCGACACTCTTTTAACTATCAATTCTCAGCGCATCTCCAGCTGGGAACAAGTTAGAAACATCTTAGAAACAGACAAGAATACAGATCAAAATCTTCAGTTCGAAGTTTCAAGAGAATCCGACGGCGAAATAGTCCCTATTCAGTTTACTGCAAAATCTGTTGAAAATCCCAATGTGCTATCTAATAAAAGTTATTCAGCAGATCTGACGGGAGTTTTACCCTACTCCAAAGGAACCTCCGTAGGAGTTCTTCCTGATTCTCTAGGAGAAAAACTAGGACTTAAATCTGGCGACGTTTTAACAAAAATCAATAATGTTGAAATTAAGTACTGGAGACATCTAAATGATACTCTCGTAAAAGCTGGCCAAGGACCTTTTACAATTCATGCTCAACGTTTTTCTACAGACGAAAAACCTCAAGATATAACTATACAAGTTCCTGCCAAAGACGGTGCTCATTATTCCCTAGAATCTCTGGGTCTTGAAAGTTCAGAGCTTTACTTAGGAAAAGTCGTCGAGAAAAGTCCTGCCATGGCTGCTGGGCTTAAAGCTGGTGATCGTTTAATTTCAATCAATGGATCAGAGCTGCAAAAATGGGATGACGTTCTTGGAAATATTAAATCTTTCAACGGCAAAGATCCCGTTCAACTTAAAGTACGTCGTGATCATGAAATATTGGATTTAAATATTGTTCCAGAGATGAGTTCGCAAATGACTGCAAGTGGGGCTGAAGAAAAAAGGTATATGATCGGAATTTCTCCGTTCATGAATATTGCAGCTCCTGAAACATTTGTCATGAAGACTTCCAATCTAGGAAAGGCTTTCTCTCGTGGTGTAGAAAAAACTTGGGACGTAACCGTCATGACTGCCATGAGTTTCGTTCGTCTGTTCCAAGCGAAAATTTCTCCGAAAAATATCGGCGGTGTTATTTCAATCGGCCAAGCTGCCAGTGAAACATTCAAAATAGGTATTTCACAATTTTTGCAAATGATGGCAATTATCTCTGTAAACTTATTTATTTTAAATCTACTACCGGTACCTGTTCTAGATGGTGGTCACTTGGTATTTTATATTATCGAAGTTGTTAAAGGTGCTCCATTAAGTATGAAAAAAATGGAATACGCACAAAGAGTTGGAATGTTCCTATTGTTATTCCTTATGGTTTTTGCCCTCTTCTATGACTTTACTCGCGTATTAGGCCTATGAATATACTGGCTATAGAGACAAGTACTGCGATCGCCAGTGTCGCTGTACTTAGTGGATCAGATAAAATATTTACTGTGGTTTCTGAAAAGCAGAAATCACACAGCGAAGTCGTAAATGAGTACGTTGAATCTTGTTTAAAACAAGCCGGTTTAACTTTAAACGACATCGATATCTTCGCCGCAGGTGTGGGCCCTGGAAGCTTTACGGGAATTCGTGTTGGTACAAATGCAGTTAAAACCCTAGCCTATTCATTCAGCAAGCCCGTAGTCGCAGTTGATTCACTGAGTATCCTAGCAGAACAAGCTAAAAACCATCAGCAGGATCTCCCCATTTTAAGCATTATTAATGCTCATAAAAACATGGTCTACACCTCCTTGCATTCCATATCTCACGGAGTCCTATCTTTAGAATTAGGACCAACGGCTATTCCAGTTCGAGAACTAAAAGAAAATATCAATCAAAATGTTTTTGTAGTGGGTGATGGTTGGGAAACATACCAAGAATATTTTCCTGATGAACTGAAAGACAAAATGATTTTTGATTCTAAATTTACTCAGCACTATCCTCTAGCAGAAACTCTCGCACGGATTGCTCAAAGAGAAGCTAGACTTAATAAAACTTTAGACTGGAATTCATTCACACCCCTTTATATTCGCGCGTCGGAAGCCGAAGAGACTCGCAAAGGAATTTTAATAACTCCACTTAAATAATCAGGATGCAACCATGGATCAGGCTGTATTGAGCTTCAGAAAACCAACTTCGTCAGTTAACTCTCACTCAAAAATATGGGCAGTATGCTCTGGAAAAGGTGGAGTTGGTAAAACATTTGTTTCCACTAGCTTAGGAATCACACTTTCTAAACTCGGCCATTCGGTAACTATTGTCGACTTAGACTTAAGCGGAGCAAATGTTCACACAGTTCTAGGTCTTTCTCCTTCTCACATGAATATTCGCCACTACTTTGAAGGAACAAAACAACTTCAAGAATTAGTTATCCCAACTCCTTTTCCAAAAATGTCTTATGTTCAAGGATTTTGGGACTCTTGGACTCCGACAGATTTCTCTCACCAACAAGTTGTTGATTTGATTCCTCAATTAAGACAATTAAAATCAGACTATGTCATCGTTGATTTGGGGGCTGGCGCTCTTGAAACTCATCTTGATATTTTTAATAGTGCAGATGAGAAATTTTTAATAACGACACCAGAACCAACAAGCATCGAAAAAACATACCGCTTTATTGAATCTTATATCTGTCATAGCATCAAAAAATCGGCGACTCCTGATGCTTATAGCACTTTGATTACAACATTAAGAAGTTACCGCCAAAGAACTTTGTCGAAACCTTTTTCATTTCGTTCATATCTTAAAGAAGTTGAAGGTTTAAACATCGATCACTTTGAACGTTTATCTGCTTCACCCGTTCGTTTAATCGTAAATAGTTGTAGAAATCAGAATAACGAAGAACTCGGTTTCTCTATGAAAAGCGTCTGCAATAAGTACTATGACCTTGGTATTGATTTCACAGGTGCTATCGATTACGACAATGCAGTGTGGCAGTCAGTTAAAGTC
>JBHIVS010000314.1:0-3015 GCA_041987885.1 Pseudobdellovibrionaceae bacterium
GTAAACGAGGCGTTACCATAGATGCCGTTAATAAAGTAAAATCTCTGTTGGCGAGCAATCCTAATAAAGGGCGAGCGTTAGATCAGAGAATGCAAGAGTCCGTTGCTGAGGCTGAAATGGCTTTGTTGCAGGATTCCAGTTTGGGTTTTGAAAAACTTAAGAATGCTTTAAACAAAGCTTCGTCATGTTTTGAAGAATGGGAACTTAATGATGGTTTACCTTCTGTACATATGAAATTTTTGAAAGAAAAAGGCGCTGTTGCAGTTAAACCGACTGGTTCGGGTGGAGGCGGCTATGTCATTTCTTTATGGGATAAAAATCCACCCGAAGAGCTTAAAGATATTTTAATTTCCTGTTAAAGTTCTTAAGCGACTTTTTTTTCTAGATTTTTGTTATGTAAGACAATTTTATTTCTTCCAGTCCTTTTTGCTTCATAGAGGGCTTTATCTGCCGCTTCAAAAAGAGCCTCGGGAGTTTTCGCACTTTCAGGGTATGCTGAAATGCCCCCACTGATAGTTACTGAAAGGTGTGTGTCTTCATAGGTAAAATCTGTTTTTTCTATTTTTTCTCTAATAGAGTTAACAGTTCTATAAATATTTTCGTGCGATGTTTCTAAGCACAATACAACGAACTCTTCACCGCCAAATCTAGCCACAATATCATTTTTTCTAAAAGATGACTTCAGGATAGAGGCAACTTTGATAAGAACGGCGTCTCCGGCTAGGTGTCCATAAGTATCGTTCAGTTTTTTAAAATGATCGATATCAAACACTACAATAGATAGAGGGCGTCCATAGCGTTCTGAACGAGTGATTTCATTTTCAAGGCAATACTGGAAGTAGCGGATATTATAGAGATCTGTTTTTGCATCGGTGATTGTTTGCTGAAATAACAAATGGTTTTCTTCGATCAGCGATATTTGCTGAGACAGAGCTACTAATAAATGTGAATTTAAAACAGCGTTTTCTTTTTTATTTTTTGAAAAAGCGTATATATACAGAGAGACTACGCGACCGTGTTTGATCATTGGAGCCATCTGAAGAACCCAATTGTTTTTTTCGATGAGACTCAGTTCAACTTTTTTATCATTACTGTCTTTAAGTAGTTTTTGTATTTCTTGACGAAAGTGTTCTGGGATAAAAGAAATAGCAGCTTTGTCCAAGACTGAACTAAATGTGTAAATTGATTTTTCAGATAAATTTAAGATCAGTTTTTTATCCATTTCATTAACTGGGACAATAAAGATGGCATCGCATTCTAAGGTTTTGCAGGCTTTATAAAAAACTTCGTCTTTTGAAAAATCAGGGGTGGCTTTTAGTAGTTGAGAGTTGGTGGACAATAAGAACTCTAGCTCAAAGACTTTTCGATTCAATTGAGTAATAAAGTTTTCTTTTTGGCTGATTTCCTTTTTATATTTATGATGAAGTGCTGCCTCGACAGAGACATCTCTAAAAATATAGATGGCATAATCGTCGGTGATTTGCTTTGATATTTGTAGGACTTTTGCTCCTAAAACTTCATCAAATATTTTGATTTCACTGTAAGATGAATGATCTTTGCTATTCTTAGTTAAGGCTAGATAATTTAGAATTTCGGGAAGGCCTTGAAATGCTTTTTGAATGCGGTTATTTAAAAGTAGCCTTCTTTTGATATGAGTTATCGATGTTAATGATTCATTAACATAAATAATTTGCTCTGTAGAGTCGGTCACAACAACCCCGTCTAGAACATTATCAAACAAAGAAAAATTGAACATGCAAGGCCCTTTATCTACATGTTCTTATCGGCTTATTCGTTGAAGGGCTGAGTAGTTATCTGTAAAAATAAAATAGTGTCATTTTAAAGCGAATTGACTCTGAGAAGTCTAAAGCTTGAACATTTTGAGCTAGACTTAGGTTTTATATGTCGGAGGCTAAATTGGGGGCTAGCTGGATATCGTCCAGAAGTAATCTAGCTAGGCCTTGTTTTTAATTTGAAATGCAGAGTAGCTATAAAGTGCAATGCTTGCCGCCACTGTGGCATTTAGAGATTCAATTCCTTGAGTAGGGACAGATAGTTTATTGAGACCTTTAAGTCCACTAAATCCTGGTCCTTCTTCGCCGATGGCAAGACGGATATTTTTAGGCCACTTAAAAGATCCTATATTTTCACCAATCATATCTAGGGCGAAAACATCCTCGTTGGCCTGAATAAAATCAGAAAACTTTGTGGTTTTAAATAGCGGAATTTTTAAAATAGCTCCTGCAGAGGCTTTAATGGCCTTTGGGTGATAAGGGTTTGACGATTCTTCAGTTAAAATTAATTTGGATGCACCAAATGCCAAAGCTGAACGAGCAAGAGCTCCTAAATTTGCTGGATCTCCTAGGGGGGTAATAACTTCTAGACCTTCGGATTTTTTAGAAGTTAGAGGGGTAGGTGTTTTCGGTTCAAGCACTAAAAGATTCGAATGAGTACCTACAACATCAATTTCGTTGAAAAGTGCCTTAGGCAGTTTGAAGAGACTAATTTTTTGACCTTTAAGATGAGGGCTTTGAAAAGCCTTTGCTTTAAGGTCTTCATTAATAATTTCGGCTTTTATTCTGAAAGTGGGATTATCTAAAAATTCTTCAATGAGTTTTTCTCCCATAAGAATAAACTCATTGTGTTTTTTGATTCCCTTAGCAGAAGAAAGATCCTGCCAACGACGAAAGTGTTCATTGGTTTTTGACGAAATCTCAATCATAGTTATTTTCCAGAATCTTTATCGGGCAGAGGATATAGCTTGATGTCCACATATTCATGCTGGCCAGATTGCATACGGATTTTTGTGCCGTCTATATCTTTAAATACTAAGAGGGTTTCCATGTGGTTTTCGTCCATATAGACAACACCAATAAGCATTCGATCATCTGCAGTTAAAAGACCTGCTGCATATCCTTTGAATATTGCGCGAGAATCTAGCGTGATTGAAGATACTCCAGGCATATCGACGATCGGGCTGATGTTCACAAACCAAATTGAGTTGTGAGAAAATCC
>JBHIVS010000315.1:0-2940 GCA_041987885.1 Pseudobdellovibrionaceae bacterium
GAGCCATATTAGAGAAGCCCGCTCAGGGAAACCTGAGCGGGCTTTTTGCTTTTGGTTTTTTTGTGGATGGCTGCTATGAGCGAGGAGCGGACCTTTCAGACACTGATGCGTCAGATAGCGGGAAGCTGCTCAAAAATGAATGCAAGGGACATTCTTGCTTGCTGCGATAACATCCATTTGTTTCGATGACGATCTAAGAGCTGCTTTACGCGGAGGAAAAACTTCCAATTAGCAGAAACTTGATATAGCTCTACAAATGAGTGTTTTGGATAATTGCTCTGCAATAAAAACTTGAAGCCTTAAAGCAAGAGAATAAAGTACTAATGCTACAGATTTTAGGTGGTAAGCACTGAAATTTCATGATTTAAGTGGGGAAAGGCATGGAGTTGACAAAGGAATTTGCATATCAAGCGATTGCAGAGTTTTTTACTGAGAAGCCGTTTGTTTTGTTTGGCACAGGAACTTCATGTGCACTTGATCTGAATTTTGGGATGCCAGCTCTAGAGCGTCACCTTCGAGCCAATCTGACCAGTGGTATAACAGATACTCAGGCACAACAATGGCAGCAAGTTGTCTCTGCACTCGATGCGGGTAGCCATGATTTTGAATCCGCTATGGACTTCATCAAGGATGAGGCTCTGACCACTCGAATAGTCGAACTAACCGCAAGCTTTGTTGCGTATCACGATAACGTTCACGCCCATCAAATCATTTCAGGGTTACGTGATTGGCCCGCTGGTTCACTACTGAAAAAGCTCGTTGAGACTCTACCACAGGCCGATAAACAACTTCACGTCGCAACGCCCAATTACGATTTATTAGCTGAGTACGCCTTTGTTCGACACAAGATTCCATATATTACGGGATTTTACGGGGGCTTTCTTCAACGTTATGACTGGAGTGAAGCGAGAAAGTCAGTTCAATCTATCCATAAAGGTTTAGGCAGGCCGAGGCAACCACCAAGAATCGTTGAATGCAAACATGTTCGACTACACAAACCGCATGGCTCGTTAAATACGTTTGAATGGGAAGCTCACCTTATTGAGTGTAATAGCTGGATTCTCAACAAACCTGAAGGCGTTGTGCGGGCGATGATCACTCCTGGCACAGCCAAATATCAGCGATTGCATAAAGACAGGGCCCAGTTGGCTGAATATGATAACGCTGTTGGAAACCATACCTGTTTCCTGTTTTTAGGATTTGGCTTTAACGATTCTCAACTTGTAAATAACGTATTCAGACAAAAACTTGAACAAGGTCAGTGCCGTGCGTTGGTAATTACTCGGGATTCAAACCCAAGAATTGAAGAATGGTTAGATAAATGCCCAAATATGTGGCTTATCTGCAAACAAGCAACCTCAGATAAAAGCAGAATCTACAATTCAAAGTTTGAAAACTGGTTGCATGTAGATGACAAGGAATTATGGCGTTTTGACGCTTTCACTAACGAGTTCTTAGGAAGGTAATATGGCTCTTTTTACTTTTAATGATGACAGTTACATACTTGGCAATATTCGTGAAGTAGACACCAGAAAAGTAACCATTCTGGTAAACAGTGACAAGGATCTGCGTAAGGCCAGAGTTGGACAGCTTGTAACAGTGCAACTAAGCGGAGCAACAGAATGTTGGCTCATTGGCATGATTGATAAAGTAATCAAAGCAGTAGTCGCTCAGCCCCTTACCCAGGAAGTGCAAGAAGATGATGTGGACGAGATAGACGCTTTTGAAGATAGTGTAATCAACACAGTCAAGATTACATTAATGGGCGGGACCCGATGGGATGCAATTGAACAAAAGTATAAATTTTCAAGATCTCTAGATCACGTTCCGGAAATCGACTCAACCTGTTACGTACTTAAAGATGTCCATCTCGAAGAATTCATGCGTGTGATTTCTGAATCTGGCGATGGTGAGCACTCACTGGAACTGGGTTCTTATAAGCTCAATGAGAATGCACGCGCTTATGTTGATGGCAATAAATTGTTCCAGCGGCATGCGGCTCTACTTGGTAGCACAGGATCTGGTAAATCATGGACAGTTGCTTCAATTCTGGAAAGGAGCTCGAAACTACCATCTTCAAACCTTGTTGTATTCGACTTGCACGGTGAGTACAAAGAACTTTCTTATGCCAAACAATTGAGAATACCTGGCCCGGATGAAGTTGATACAGATGATGACTCACTCCTCTTCCTACCTTATTGGTTGCTCAATTCGGAAGAGATTCAGTCATTATTCGTTGACCGAAGTGAGTTCAGTGCACATAACCAAGTTGTGGTCGTGCAAGATGCGATTACAGAGCAAAAGAAAGCTTTCCTACTAGCAAATGGTCGAACCGATCTGTTGCAGTCTTTTACACTCGACAGTCCAATTCCCTTTTCTCTCGATAATGTCATTGGAAAATTAAGGTTTTTAAATGAAGAAAGGGTTCCGGGGGCACAAGCTGGAAAGGAAAAAAATGGCCCTTTTAACGGTGAGTTTTCTAGATTGCTAGTCCGGATGGCTAGTCGCTTGCAAGATCGACGTTATGGATTTCTTTTCAATAGTCCGGATAAATATAATCAGTACAGCTCGTTAAGTATGATTGCCGAAAAGCTGATGGGCTTTGGCATTCAAAAAAAGAGTATTAAAGTAATCGACTTCTCAGAAGTTCCGGCTGATATATTGCCGGTAATCATTGGGTTGGTAGCCCGCATCATATATCAAGTTCAATTTTGGACGAATCCTGAAAGTCGTAGGCCAGTTGCTTTTGTATGCGATGAGGCGCACCTATACCTACCAAGAAAAGAAGGTAACCCAGTTGAACGCAGAGCGGTTGAAGCATTTGAAAAAATCGCTAAAGAAGGACGTAAATATGGCGTTGCGCTAATGATTGTAAGCCAGAGACCCTCAGATGTAAGTGCCACCATTCTCAGCCAGTGTAACAACATCATTTCTCTGCGT
>JBHIVS010000316.1:0-2885 GCA_041987885.1 Pseudobdellovibrionaceae bacterium
CATCGACCCCTTCATTAAAAGTGAAGTGCTCTACCAGCTGAGCTAGCGAACCACACGTCGAAGTGGTGCTAATATTTATTAAGACGATATTAAAGTCAATACACTTTCTTACGAGTTTTTAAAAAAGATATGATTTTTATAATACCTCAATATTTTGCCTATTTGGTGTGCAAAACTCCTATGAAAGAGGACATTTTTGCTATGGATTTGAACAATTTACGAGCGTACAGGCGTCAAAACAAAAGGAGACCTATTGGTCTCCTTTATAGGGGGCAGCTCCATACCAAGGGGCTCTTGGTGGAAGTGTATCCGTCGTAGACCCATTTTCAAAAAAACGAAGTAGCTTAGATGCAGCTATATCAGAGGCTTTATCAAAGGCCTCATGGGTATTTGCACCGATATGAGGAGTTAGAATTACATTTGAAAGCTTTAAAAGATTGGAGTTTCGATCCAAAGGCTCTTTTTCAAAAACATCTAGGCCCGCAGATTTAATCCATCCCTTTTGAAGCGCTTCATACAGGTCATTTTCGTTGATAATAGATCCACGCGAGGTATTGATCAAAATTACTCCGCGATGAATATATTCAAAATGTGAGCGATTCAGCATGTGATCTGTTTCTAAAGTTTTGGGAACGTGAAAGCTTAACACATCCGCTGACTTTAAAACTTCTTCGTAACTAGAACGTGCTAAATTTAACTTCTCAAAAACTTCATCTTCTTGGTAAGGGTCGTAAGCAATTACAGTCATTCCGAACGCCTGAGCAATTTCTGCGACTCGAGAACCGATACGGCCTAAACCAACGATGCCGTAAGTTCTTCCTGAAAGTTCAGTTCCCGTGACAAGTTCTCTTTTCCATTCGCCAGCTTTTAGCATTTTTCCTGCAGTGATTAGGTTATTAGCGCAAGCTAAGACTAGTGACCAAGTTAGTTGGGCAGCAGATTGGATATTTGCATTTGGAGTATGCATAACAGTGATACCCCATTTTTGAGTAGCATCGAGGTCAATATGATCAAATCCCGAAGTGCAAGTGATGATCAATTGAAGATTTGGCGCTTTTGATAAAAGCGCCTCTGTGATCGGAGTTCTGCTGCGAATAATAAGTGCATGGGCATTTTTTAAATCTTGCTCATCAATATTTTTCGGGTCTGCAGATTTGGTGATATGCAGTTCTGAATTTTGTTGAAGTAAAATCAAACTTTCAATTGAAAAACGATCTGTAATTAGAACATTCTTTTTCATGGATTCTTCTCCAACCAGTGTTTGGCTTCTAAAATCAGAGACATTAGTTTTTCATCCGAAATAAATTTAGGATCAAAATGTTGAAGAGTTCTACCGAGATTTAAAATAAGATTTACTAGTTCTTCTTCTTGGATATAGCCCATATGTCCGATACGGATGATTTTTCCTTTGGCTTGATCCTGCCCACCCATAATAGTGATATTGTATTTTTCTTCCAAGTACAGTCGTACACTTTGTCCGTCGATATGCTCTGGCATTACGAGGGCTGTTACTGAATCACTAGGGGAAGTTGCATAGAGTTTTAATCCTAGTCTTTTTCCAAAAAGCCGAGTGAACTCGGCTCTGCGTTGGATACTTCTAAAGAGTTTATCTAGGCCTTGTTCTTCGATAATATTTAAGACCACATCAAGTGCTCGAATTACACTGATGTTTGAAGAAAAGAAAGTTTCACCTTTGGCATTGGCCTTTTTCTCTTTGCGGATATCAAAATAAAAACGAGGACAAGTTGCAGTGTCGAAAAACTTTTGAGCTTTTTCAGAAAAACTCACAAAGCTCATTCCAGTAGGCAGCATAAAGGCTTTTTGTGAGCCCGCAACTAAGCCGTCAATGCTCCAGTCGTCCATGGGAATAGGATAGGCACCTAATGCCGTAATTGCATCGACTAAAAATAAAGTTTGCGGTAAATCTTTTATTAGAGCTGCAATTTCTTTGATGGGATTTGCAACTGCCGTACTTGTTTCGCAGGCTTGGCAAAGTACTAGGCGAGTGTCAGGATGATCGTTTAAAAGTTTTTGAACGTCCACAGGGTCGATAGATGAGCCCCAGTCTACAGAATGAGTGATGACTTTTGCTCCGTAGGCTTCGGCCATTTCGGCCCATCTTTCTCCAAATTTTCCCGTAATCAGTGAGATAACTTTGTCGCCAGGGCTTAAAAGATTAACGAGCAATGTTTCCATGCCGCCAGATCCCGTAGAACTTAAGAGATAAACATCATTTTTTGTCAGAAAAACTTTTTTGATGCGATTCAAAACACGTTTCAAAATTGCATCGAACTCAGGTGTTCGGTGGTGAATCATGGGAAGTGCTAGAACTTTACGCACATCAGGGTGTAAATTCACTGGGCCTGGAGCCATAAGGCTATAATTAGAAAGGCCAGTTGAAGAAGCTGTTCCAGTGCCTTCGGATGAATTATTTTGAAGGCTGTTTGAGAGACCATGAGCATTATTATGTGTTGTCATTTTTCTTCCTTGATTCCTCTCTGATTTTATACTCAACTGGGGGCGTGGAAGCAATATTTAAACCCTTTTGGATAAGATACCTGAGTTATATTTTTGTCAGCATGGTTTGTGTGACAGTGGGTACATCTTGTGCGTATCGTATGGGCTCTGGAGAGCGCAGTATTCCTGGGGGGTATAAGCAAGTCTCAGTTCCTGTTTTTAAGAATAAAACACAGGAGACTGGGATTGAGGTGGGGTTTACAAAATCTTTGATCAATGAGTTTCAAAGATCACGTATTGCTCGTGTTGTTGAAAAGCCTCTTTCAGAGGTTTCGGCTTCTACGCCCCGAACATTTCCCTCTGTATAATTATCTACAACCCATACATGCTTGGAGCCGTCATCCACTTCAATTCCGTTTGAATTTGAG
>JBHIVS010000317.1:0-2026 GCA_041987885.1 Pseudobdellovibrionaceae bacterium
TCTGAAATTAGGTGCTAAAATTGCCTGCGAGCCCGCTTTCGATGAAGACTTCAACTGTATCGACATGTTGACGGTGCTTCATAGTGAGGATCTTGCTAAAGGATTAGGCGCTAAGTTCCAAGTTGTTCGCTAGGACCGTCAAAAAGACTTCGACGCATCGCTTATGGCCTTGCGTTTTGGCCCTAAAATCCTTAGTTTAGGTCTCAATCAAATCAGTTACTGGGGTATCGACAAGTTGGTAAGTCAACAGATTTTGATTCTGTCATTCGCAGGTTCGAGTCCTGCTACCCCATCCATTTAAACCCGCCGCAAGCGGGTTTTTGTGTATTCAGAGCTAACCAAGTCAATCAAATCCGAACATTTCTTTAGCTCACAAAAAACAAAAAGAGCCTCTTCCCCACTTGCCACTCCACCCATTTACGAACTAAAAACCAACTTATCAAATCTGGGAGCACTAAATGGTTACTAACGAAGAAACTGAAAAAGCTGAAGCAAATGTCCGCAAAAAAACTCTTTTAGTTCTCGCGCTGACATTCGTACTTCCTACTATTCTGGCTTTAATTGGATTTTATATTTTCCTATAATCCTCTGAATAGACTTTCCAACAGAATCACTTGGCCTTTACTGTTTTAATATTTCGCATATTACGAAACGCCCCTACTCTTAATAAAGAGACTTTGCGACTCTTTTAAATGGCGCTTTTTTTGAATTTTGACGGGCTAAACTAGGACGCTGTCCTTTTTTCTTCGAAGCTATTTTATTCTGGTTCTACTCTCTTCGTGGTGGGTACTTCCGCCAAACCCTTACCAATCAAGCATTTAAGACACGAAGCCTGTAGTTTTCAGGGTTCTTGAATCCGTAACCCCGCTTCTGTATTGTCTTTGCGACATTGTTAAACCCTTCAGTGCGTGCATTGGTCAAGCCTGTTTTAAAGTAATTCAAAATCTCGGTTGACCACGCTCTCAGAGTATTTCTGAGACTCCGTATCTCTTTTAAATTCGAATATGCCATTTGATCAGTGAGCCTTACCAAGGCTCGCTTGGCCTTGCTATGTCCGCGAGTTCTATACAACCTAAGCAATGCCTCTTTGTAATAGTAGAGCTCTTTAAGATCATCTTTATCTTTTAACCATTCCCAAATCGCTTTGCGTTTGAAGTACTCAAGATTCTTGCTTGAACATAACAACAGTCGTCTGATCGGATTCTTGCGATCATCACCTGTATATTGTTTTCGGGTTCGATTTATAGCTCCATTTAGTAATCTTAAAACATGAAATTTATCCGCCACGATCTCAGCATTATAAAAGTATTCTTTTACAAATGTTTTATATGAGCGTGATAAATCCATCACCACATTGCGAACATTTTCACGGCCCTCAATAGATTGAATACCATTTTGCAAAACACCACTGGATCTTCCCAGAATCAGCTCCCTTGGCCGTTTGTTTTTGTAATCCACAAAGATCGTCATGAACTCTCTGTGGCCGTTTTTACGAGTGAAAAAGTGTTCATCGATACCAATCGTCTTCGGCCAGGAGTAGTTCAACTTACGTTTGGTTTCGATCTTAAGTTGTGAATAAAACGCCTTGTAGATGTAGGAGTTCGAACAGCGAAAGTCTTTTCTTACATCCTTTAAACTTGAATATTTTTGGCACGCATTAGTCACTGCTCTTTGTAACTGTTGAGTAGTTCGTTTGCGTGGCAACACTCCGGGTACGGGCTCTGTAAAAGGTTTACGGCAAGTCTTGCAATAAAACCTTCTTTTACGAATCAACAAACTTACGCTTTTTCCACGAATAGGGGCGTCTTTAACCTTTACCCAGCGATGGTCGTAGATCGAAGAAGAAGCCTGCGCACAACGAGTGCAAACCTCTTGGGAAGAAATCTTTTCGCAACGGGCGAGGTTATGAGCTTTGCCAGCCTGCACCCAATCCAAGATCTTTAATTCACTGTGGGTAATAAATCGTGCTAGCCTGTCGATCGAAGACATAGTCCTTTTCTCCTTTTAAAATTCAAGCGTCGTAACT
>JBHIVS010000318.1:0-1934 GCA_041987885.1 Pseudobdellovibrionaceae bacterium
GGCACGTGAAACCCTGTCTGAATATGGGGGGACCATCCTCCAAGGCTAAATACTCCTGAAAGACCGATAGTGAACAAGTACTGTGAAGGAAAGGTGAAAAGCACTTCGAATAGAAGGGTGAAATAGAACCTGAAACCGTACGCCTACAAGCGGTCGGAGCAGATTAATTCTGTGACGGCGTGCCTTTTGCATAATGAGCCTACGAGTTAATTTTACTAGCGAGGTTAAGTAATTAAGTTACGGAGCCGGAGCGAAAGCGAGTCTGAATAGGGCGCATAGTTAGTAGGATTAGACGCGAAACCTTGTGATCTACCCATGGGCAGGTTGAAGCTTTGGTAACACAAAGTGGAGGACCGAACCGGTTGACGTTGAAAAGTCTTCGGATGACCTGTGGGTAGGGGTGAAAGGCCAATCAAACTGGGAGATAGCTCGTACTCTCCGAAATGCATTTAGGTGCAGCGTCGTATATAAGTTTATTAGAGGTAGAGCTACTGATTGGATGCGGGGGTTTCACCGCCTACCAATTCCTGACAAACTCCGAATGCTAATAAATGTTCTACGGCAGTGAGGGCATGGGTGCTAAGGTCCATGTCCGAGAGGGAAAGAACCCAGACCAACAGCTAAGGTCCCCAAATTTCTGTTAAGTTGAAGCAACGCGGTTGGACTGCATTGACAGCTAGGATGTTGGCTTGGAAGCAGCCATTCATTTAAAGAGTGCGTAACAGCTCACTAGTCGAGCGGTCCGGCATGGATAATAATCGGGCATAAACAGAATACCGAAGCTATGGATTTATAATTAATTATATCTGGTAGGAGAGCATTCTATCGGCGCCGAAGCAGTATCGTGAGGTATTGTGGAGCTTATAGAAAAGAAAATGTAGGCATAAGTAACGATAAAGGGGGCGAGAAACCCCCTCACCGAAAGACTAAGGTTTCCTCAGCCATGCTAATCAGCTGAGGGTTAGTCGGGACCTAACGCGAACCCGAAAGGGGTAGTGGATGGACAATGGGTTAATATTCCCATACTTGCTCACACTAAAAAGGGGACGGTTCGATGTAGCTATAGAAGACGGACGGAAGTGTCAAGGCCTAGCCTTCGGGCGAAGCTGTTATAGTGTAATCGGATCCAAGAAAAGCCGAAGTGAAGCAACCCGTACCAAAACCGACACAGGTAGTCGAGGAGAGAATCCTAAGGTGCTCGAGTGAGTCGTGGCTAAGGAACTAGGCAAAATAGTCTCGTAACTTCGGAAGAAGAGACGCCAGCAGCAATGCTGGCCGCAGTGAAGAGGCCCAGGCGACTGTTTATCAAAAACACAGGACTCTGCTAAATCGAAAGATGCTGTATAGGGTCTGACACCTGCCCGGTGCTGGAAGGTTAAGGAAGGGCGTTAGCGTAAGCGAAGCGTTTGACTGAAGCCCCAGTAAACGGCGGCCGTAACTATAACGGTCCTAAGGTAGCGAAATTCCTTGTCGGGTAAGTTCCGACCTGCACGAATGGTGTAACGATCTGGGCACTGTCTCAGCCACGAGCTCGGTGAAATTGTAGTATCGGTGAAGATGCCGATTACCCGCAATGGGACGAAAAGACCCTGTGAACCTTTACTATAACTTCGTATTGACTTTGAGTAAGTAATGTGTAGGATAGGTGGGAGGCTTTGAAGCAGGCACGCTAGTGTTTGTGGAGCCGACGTTGAAATACCACCCTTTACTTACTTGGAGCCTAACTTCTTTAGGGAAGGACATTGCGTGGTGGGTAGTTTGACTGGGGTGGTCGCCTCCAAAAGAGTAACGGAGGCTTTCAAAGGTACCCTCAGCACGGTTGGTAACCGTGCGTAGAGTGCAATAGCATAAGGGTGCTTGACTGTGAGACCGACAAGTCGAGCAGGGACGAAAGTCGAGTATAGTGATCCGGTGGTTCCGCATGGAAGGGCCAT
>JBHIVS010000319.1:0-1390 GCA_041987885.1 Pseudobdellovibrionaceae bacterium
TAAAATACTAAAATACTAAAATACTAAAATACTAAAATACTAAAATACTAAAATATGGAGTGACCCCCGATTTATTGGACACGGTTAAAGGTTCACGGACTCCTTGTACTCGACTGGGCTCTTCATGCCAAGTGCTGAGTGCGGAGCAACATGGTTATAGTCTGCAAACCATTCTGGTAAAAGCTTAAGAACAGTCTCTGCGCTATCGCAATCTGACTGGTATACATAGTCTCTCTTGATTGTTTTAACGAAAGCCTCCGCCATTCCATTCGACTCAGGGCTGTAAGCCCGAGTATAACAGCACTTCAAATTCAAGTGCTGCGCTAACGTCTTTACCGACTTCGCACGGTAAATTGATCCACGATCTGATAACCACTGGATTTCGCGCGGAGCGCGAAGAGATTCTCCAAATCTTTTCTCGACGGCTTTCACCATCAACTCTTCGATATCATCTGCAGATAATGGCTCTGTTCTTGCGACATAAGTAAAAGCTTCACGATCACAACAGTCCAAGGCAAATGTCACAAAGACTTTATCGCCATTGAAGCATCGGATTTCCATTCCATCTGAGCACCAACGCAGATTTGGGAACATAGTCATTACAACGCCCGTGTGGTCACGCTTTTGCTCTGGCATTGTTTGCGGTAGAGATAAGCCATTCATGCGCATGACCCTCTGAACTCGCTTGCGATTGATCTTGTTGCGACCATCAAGAGCCCTCTGCCGATTTATCATGGTCGTGACTCGGCGATAGCCATAAGTTGCTCTGATCGCGATCACGGCTTTGATTTCTTCTAAAATTATTTGATCTTCTGATTTTTGATAAAAGCGTGGCATTCCAATTTCCTCCTGAGAAACTGGTTCATAGTAAAGTGAACTTCGACTGACGCCGAAGACCTCCGAAATGTAGGTTACTTCATACCGATTAAGCGCTTTGACTTCTTTGGCGGTTGAAGTGCTTTTAAGAGCGCTTTTTTTTGAACGATCTCAAGACCGTCTTTTAAGATGTCGTTCTTGATCGCGAGCTCACCAACCTTGGCTTTAAGATTTTGATTCTCAGCCTTTAGCTTATCGTTCTCCAAAATGAGCTTTTGGATAAATTCGGGGTCGATAGGTGATTCATCTTTTTTATGGTTCATTTGCCTCTTCCAACTGTAGAGAGTGATAGCATGAACCCCGTATTTCCTGGCAAGCACTGGGATAGATATTCCTGAAGAATAGTGCTCATTGATGATTAATTGCTTCTTTTCCTGTGTAAAATGTTTCCGTCTGCTAGACGAATATTCCATAAAGACCCCTGGGGTGGGTGTCCAAATCAAAAGGGGGTCAGGAACACTTTGTTAACAAATAAGCGCAGAAAGCCTTTAAAACAGAAATTAAATAGTTTTAT
>JBHIVS010000320.1:0-1195 GCA_041987885.1 Pseudobdellovibrionaceae bacterium
TTAATTAATCTTAGCTTTCGCCGATGAAGGTTTTTAGTTCAGAGTCTTTGAACATTTCAACCAGGATTTCTTTGAACTCTTCAGCCATATCTTCTTCTTGTGCTTCAAGCTTGATGATACGGAAGCAGATTTCAGGCTTCTGACCGCCAGTTAGGATTGACACACGAACGGTAAACGCTCGATTAGCTAAACCATGATAAGGCTGACAAGTAAATTCAATCGTTGCCGGGATCTTATCCTGGTTCTTAGCTTCAATCTTCTCGAACTCGCTCATAGACTCGCCGAAGTCGCTGACCTTGCTATCACGGTTGCTAACTTGCTCGATAGTGATTTCACGCAATTGCTTAGCCGCTTGGCTGTTGGTCATTGGCTCGCCGTCACTGTTCACCACTTTGATATTGTCGGCCCAATCTTCAACAAAGTTAGCCGCTGCTTTCTGGCTCATGTGATCGCCGTTTACGCAAAGGATAGCTTTAAACGCTGCTGTCTTATCAAGCTGAAGCTTTGAATTGTGGCGCTGATGAAGAGGCTTATCTTCTGTGCCAAGGTCAAAGATGGTTTCTGCATACATGCGATCAGAGTTTACAAAACACTTAGCGCCTTCTTTGTCGAACTCTTTGCAGTATTCACCAAAGTCTTTGATTGATTTGGTTTGGAAGTTGAAGCGGTAAGAAGTACGATGCTCCATGTGACCTTCAAGATCAGAAAGCTTTACGCCTTCAGGCAATGCGATAAGTGGTGATTGAGCTTTTACTTCAGCAAGTGAAGCGTTTACGCCTGCAAGTAGAACGGTTTTCTCAAGGTGCTGGATTGCTTCTTTAGTCATTGACATAGCTATTTACTCTCTAATGAAAATTTAAGGTTTGCCGGGCGCTAACCCGGCGGTTTGAATTAGTTAGCCAGGCGGCGAACGTTTGAGTGTTGCTGTACTTCACCAGTTTCTTTATCAACATTTTCATGCGTTAGGTTGAACTGGCCGCTGTCGTCTTCTTCCGGTGCGTTGATGGTTAGCTTGCCACCTTTGCCAACAAAGAAAGCTGTATCGGTAATGTCTTCTTCAAACTTCTTACCGCGCTTAGTTGGGTTGCTGGTTGAAAGCTTGTGAGAAACGATAACCTGATCGTTGTCACCCATTTGTTGAAAGGTAAATTCAAGTGATACCTTCGCTTTCTTGCTGCCGATACCGTGAGTGATT
>JBHIVS010000321.1:0-955 GCA_041987885.1 Pseudobdellovibrionaceae bacterium
GAGCACACGCTTGATAAGCGTGGGGTCACAAGTTCAAGTCTTGTCAGACCCACCATCTGCTAGAAAACAGAAAAACAGAAACATTGACTTATTGATAAGCTGGGGACTTAGCTTAGTTGGTAGAGCGCCTGCTTTGCACGCAGGAGGTCAGGAGTTCGACTCTCCTAGTCTCCACCAGAACTTAAGAGAAGTTCGGATTACAGAAATTAGTAAATAGAGATTTCGGTCTTGGTTTATTAACTTCTGTGATTTAAGTATCACGGTATTAAGCATGACCTGACGAAGGCGTGTTTATTCATTAACAGATTGGCAAAATTGAGTCTGAAATAAATTGTTCACTCAAGAGTTTAGATTAAGCAATTAATCTAGATGAATTGAGAACTAGCAAATTAACTGAATCAAGCGTTTTGGTATGTGAATTGAATTGAAGCTGTACAGTGTTTAAGTACACAGACAACAGATAGTAGCGATGAAGAATCGCACGGACAACACTCACTTGTAGGTGTTGACGACTGTTTGGGGTTGTATAGTCAAGTAATTAAGTGCATGTGGTGGATGCCTTGGCAGTCAGAGGCGATGAAAGACGTGATAGCCTGCGAAAAGCTCCGGGGAGGCGGCAAATATCCTTTGATCCGGAGATTTCTGAATGGGGGAACCCACCTACTTTAAGGTAGGTATTGCAACATGAATACATAGTGTTGCAAGGCGAACGAGGGGAAGTGAAACATCTCAGTACCCTTAGGAAAAGAAATCAATTGAGATTCCCTCAGTAGCGGCGAGCGAACGGGGATCAGCCCATTAAGTTATGTGTGTTTTAGTGGAACGCTCTGGGAAGTGCGAACGTAGAGGGTGATATTCCCGTACACGAAAGGGCACACATAATGATGACGAGTAGGGCGAGGCACGTGAAACCTTGTCTGAATATGGGGGGACCATCCTCCAAGGCTAAATACTC
>JBHIVS010000322.1:0-920 GCA_041987885.1 Pseudobdellovibrionaceae bacterium
CCCAAAACCCCAAAACCCCGAAAATATGAAAAAAGATATCTTTAATTTTCACCTAATACGTTGAAAATATATTCTTGTATATCATAAGAAAATATCTTTTATATATAAATATTTTTAAATAATAAAGTATAATAATTATTGGGAAAAATAATTTGAAGAGAATAATGACCGATAAAGATAAAAGAATTAGTACTGCTATAAACGAAGGCAAAGATCATGTAATGGACGGTATGCATTAATTGCTGTCATTAGATCATGTAGCAGATGTTGAAAAGGCCAAAAATAAAACTGAGTTCCAGGAGAAAGCTAAGAAGCTCAAATAAAAGCTGATGCTTTAATTGTTTGTCTTGACATTATTGTTCTTAAATGTCTGTATGGGCCTATTTCTCTATTGTATTTTGGAAAATCCAAACGACGAACATCCTACAGACCTATTCCTTTCACCAAAGGAGCACGATGCCAAAATCAATGCAAGAAATAAGAAAATTAAGGCTGAAAACGACGCGGCTCGAAACCCAGGTACTCCTACTGTTGCCGAAAGTGGCTCAACGACTTTGCTTTTTGATGATCTGACATTAGAAGAAGAGAGATTGTTCCTTTAAATCTGAAAAGCACTTGCACATGGAAATAAATAAATATTGAAAATCTGAAAAATATTTTAGGATTATAGTGACGCAAATTTATTAGAAATGTTGATTTTTGAGGTTACTAATTTTGGAGAAACAAAAATATGACGTCTAAAAAAGGTAAAATTAGAATATAAATGTGAATATTTTCGGAATTATTTTCACAAAATAAACCATATTTGGTTGGTCATTGAAAATTTAAACCTAAATTTATTGATAAAAGTAAAAATATTTTTGAAAATAAATTTATTTTTTGATACTTTTTTCATATTTCTGGGGTTTTGGGGTTTTGGG
>JBHIVS010000323.1:0-215 GCA_041987885.1 Pseudobdellovibrionaceae bacterium
AAAAACTTCGGAGCCCGAACGCTGACTGCCGAATGTCTCTTGCTCGGAGCGGATGATGTTGATTTTCATTTATTACAAGCGGAACTCTTTCACGCGCTTCATCGCGAGGAGGAGTTCTTTTTAGTTTCGGAAGCGACGCCGAAAAAGCGATGGCGAGTCGAGTTAAGCGCATCTTTCACGCCTGACCGAATCGGCAGCTTCGGCGACTTTACGCT
>JBHIVS010000323.1:225-885 GCA_041987885.1 Pseudobdellovibrionaceae bacterium
TTGATGCGAACAAATGGCAGATAGGCGAAGGGCTGACGGATGATATCCCATCGTATAAACACAAGACGAAGACTTTCCGTATTTTCAATGCGGGAGCCGTCCGGCTAGATCCGAGATACATGCCTTTAAAAATTACGTATAAAGGCGCGTCTAGCAAATTGTCGATCAAAAATAGAACAACAGGCGATCTGTGGACGTTTTCCGGCACATCTGCCGCGAAGGAAGCGATTCAAATTTCCGGGGTTACTGCGAAAAAGGGGAACGTTAGCATCTTCGGGCAGACAAATTTCGGACTCATTACGTTAGAGCCCGGGTGGAATGACTTTGAGTTAAGCGGAACGAGCGGGGATTTTGAGGTCGCGTTTGATTTCAGATTCCACTATTACGCGTAGGGAGGTGCACCATGTCTAGTCTAATTGTAAAGAATCTCGCTAATCAGGTCGAAGCTCTAACGGACTTCAGCGTGACGAAGAAAGATGAAATCGATAACGGTAGATCTTTAGACGTATCAGTTATACAGACGGATCGGAACGCGCACTCCTTTCCACTGATTCAAAATGAAGGCTCTCTTTTTTATGAAGACGAGGAATTTGTCATCAGAAAGACGCCGACAATAGCCAGTAACATAGATCGGGCATATTTGAGTTGAAAAGCCTTAAA
>JBHIVS010000324.1:0-864 GCA_041987885.1 Pseudobdellovibrionaceae bacterium
GTAAAGGCCCTATTGATGCAAAACTAACTGATGCTGTTGAAAAAGTAGCACCAGGTGTAATTTGGCGTCAATCTGTCGACGAACCTGTTCAAACTGGTTATAAATCAGTTGATACCATGATCCCTGTAGGTCGTGGTCAGCGTGAGTTGATCATTGGTGACCGTCAAACTGGTAAAACAGCAATGGCGATCGATGCGATCATCGCTCAGAAAAACTCTGGCATTAAATGTGTATACGTTGCGATTGGTCAAAAACAATCAACAATTGCAAACGTTGTACGTAAGCTAGAAGAAACTGGCGCTATGGCGTATACAACTGTTGTCGCAGCTGCGGCAGCTGATCCTGCAGCTATGCAGTATTTAGCTCCGTACTCAGGCTGTACAATGGGTGAATACTTCCGTGACCGCGGTGAAGATGCGTTAATTATTTATGATGATTTGTCTAAGCAAGCTGTTGCTTACCGTCAAATTTCATTGTTATTACGTCGTCCACCAGGTCGTGAAGCGTATCCAGGTGACGTATTCTATCTTCACTCACGTCTTCTTGAGCGTGCTTCGCGCGTTTCAGCTGACTATGTTGAGAAGTTCACGAACGGTGCAGTAACTGGTCAAACTGGTTCTTTAACTGCGTTACCGATCATTGAAACTCAAGCGGGTGACGTATCTGCATTCGTACCAACGAACGTAATTTCGATTACTGACGGTCAGATCTTCTTAGAAACATCATTATTCAACGCGGGTATTCGTCCTGCTGTGACAGTTTCTCGGCTTCAACGCCACCGGCAACCAACACCGCATGGATACGCGCAAACAGGCCGGCTTCCAGGATCTGCAGTTCTTCAGTCAGGTCTTTCTTCGCCTGCTT
>JBHIVS010000325.1:0-829 GCA_041987885.1 Pseudobdellovibrionaceae bacterium
CTTATAATTGTTTACAGTATGACTCTGTTTACCAGTTGTCAACACAATTATTTTACTGTTGGGGGGGTGTTTTACAAGAATGTGGGGATTTTACTTGGAAGAATTAGGACAGGGGTGTAGAATCATATGACAGGGATTTTACTAATTTATTTGTCCCAAACTTTCAACAACTAACGAAAGGAGGTGTGAATGTCTAATCATATAATGATGGTGATTCTTCACCTTTTTAGTTTGGTGAGGAATCACCGTTAGTCAAAAAGTTCCATTTTCAGGTAAGGAAAGTTGTTTGAGAGTGGTGAGGAAACCATCCTCACAACTAATACATCCTTTCTTAATTTGGTTAGTTATTGGGGATGATGATTGAGGTGTGATTTCTCATTCATCATCCCTTTTTTTTTATTCCTAATAGATACAGACCAGAAAAACCAACCCATCGCAATAAAAGTTACAATGATGATTATCAAATCACTCCAAACGATTTGTTCCATTTCAGACATCCTTTCGTTAAGAACTCACTCTGAAACCATAGAGAATTCTTTTAATAGAAAAAAGTAGTTTATAACATAAAGTTTTTAGTTTTACAAGAATGTGGGATTTTACTTGGAGGTTGTCTGACTCTGTGAAGAATTAGTGGGGGTTACTTGGAGGGTGTCTGACTGTGAAGAATTAAGTGGGGGTTACTTGGAGGTGTGTCTGACTGTGAAGAATTAGTGGGGGTTACTCACAGGGGATGATGGGGTTGGTTTTATGGGGTTCATTTCTGTAATACTCCATTCACATACTTAAATATGATTTTTCCGTCTTTGTCATCATATGTTCCGTTCCACGG
>JBHIVS010000326.1:0-780 GCA_041987885.1 Pseudobdellovibrionaceae bacterium
TCGGCCTCGCCTTAGGGGTCGACTCACCCAGCCCCGATTAACGTTGGACTGGAACCCTTGGTCTTTCAGCGAGCGAGTTTTTCACTCGCATTGTCGTTACTCACGTCAGCATTCGCACTTCTGATACCTCCAGCATACTTCTCAATACACCTTCATCGGCTTACAGAACGCTCCCCTACCACTTGATAAATTGCAAATCCGCAGCTTCGGCATATAGTTTTAGCCCCGTTACATCTTCCGCGCAGGCCGACTCGACTAGTGAGCTATTACGCTTTCTTTAAAGGGTGGCTGCTTCTAAGCCAACCTCCTAGCTGTCTATGCCTTCCCACATCGTTTCCCACTTAACTATAATTTTGGGGCCTTAGCTGGCGGTCTGGATTGTTTTCCTCTTGACTACGGACGTTAGCACCCGCAGTCTGTCTCCCGGATAGTACTCATTGGTATTCGGAGTTTGCATCGGTTTGGTAAGTCGGGATGACCCCCTAGCCGAAACAGTGCTCTACCCCCAATGGTATTCGTCCGAGGCGCTACCTAAATAGCTTTCGGGGAGAACCAGCTATCACCGAGTTTGATTAGCCTTTCACCCCTATCCACAAGTCATCCCCTGGCTTTTCAACGACAGTGGGTTCGGTCCTCCAGTTAGTGTTACCCAACCTTCAACCTGCTCATGGATAGATCACCCGGTTTCGGGTCTACACCCAGCAACTAAACGCCCTATTAAGACTCGATTTCTCTACGGCTCCCCTATGCGGTTAACCTTGCTACTGAATGTAAGTCGCT
>JBHIVS010000327.1:0-294 GCA_041987885.1 Pseudobdellovibrionaceae bacterium
GTTCAAATCCGCATTTGCGACCGGATATTTTTGGAAAAATCGGAAATGCCGGAGTTTCAATTTGCACAGTTGATGACGCGAAACGACTATATTCTGGTTTTGATCTGCTTTTACCGAAGACTTCCGTTTCCATGACAATCAACGGACCTGCTCCAGTGGTTCTCGCTTTTTTCATGAATGCAGCCATTGACCAGCAAATAGAAAAACATTTACGTGAAAACGGGCATTTAGAAAAAGCGCAAAAAACGCTACAAGAACGCTACAAAAAACAGGGTGTGGAGCCTCCGCAGTATC
>JBHIVS010000327.1:304-780 GCA_041987885.1 Pseudobdellovibrionaceae bacterium
TATCGTATGGAACGTCCGGGAAATCACGATGGGCTGGGTTTGGAATTGTTGGGATTGTCCGGTAAACATTTTGTAGATAATGAAACTTACGGTGCTATAAAGGCTGATTTGTTAAACAACGTCCGCGGAACGGTTCAGGCAGATATTTTGAAGGAAGACCAGGCGCAAAACACTTGTATTTTCAGCACAAATTTTGCTTTGCAGATGATGGGTGACATTCAGGAATATTTTACCGCAAACGATGTCCGTAACTTTTATTCGGTAAGCATTTCCGGATATCATATTGCTGAAGCCGGAGCAAATCCGATCAGCCAGGTTGCCTTCACACTTGCTAATGGATTTACTCTGATTGAGTATTATCTGGCACGCGGCTTAGCGATTGACGATTTTGCCCGTAACCTGAGCTTCTTTTTCAGTAACGGAATGGATCCGGAATATGCTGTAATTGGAAGGGTAGCACGCAGAATTTTTGCTGT
>JBHIVS010000328.1:0-302 GCA_041987885.1 Pseudobdellovibrionaceae bacterium
ATAACTATTTTATTGGTAAAGCCCCGGACTCCGTTCCGGGGAAACACACAATCCCAGAGAATATTCCTGAACGGTAGCCTTTGTTTCTCGCTTAGTGGACGGCGGCACTGAAGTTTGCAGTTGACAAGAGTGTAGAGACCACCTAGACCGTCCTTTCCGTCACCCTTACTTAACAATTCTGGAGTCTAAATCTATTTAATTACGACTTTCCGATTCAAATCCCCCATTATTGAAAAATCCACCAATTGATGATATATGTTGGATTCTCCTAAACCAACCCCATCATCTCCTGTGAGTAACCC
>JBHIVS010000328.1:312-747 GCA_041987885.1 Pseudobdellovibrionaceae bacterium
CCAAACCGTTGAGTTCAGATTAACTAGGAGCGCTCTAAGCGTAATTCTGCTGTTCTTACGAGGGGTTGCTCTGGAACAGCCAGACACCCTCCAAGTAATATCCCCACATTCTTGTAAAACAAACCGATTGATGTTATATATTGGGTTCTCGTATACCGACTGATGGAAAGAGGATTTATCACTTTACCAGTTTGGTACAATCGCTGCTAAACATTTAATTTTGAAGCATTGCAGGAATCATTATGAAAGCAATTTTGTGTAAATCTTATGGACCACCAGAAAATTTGGTGCTTGAAGAGGTGCAAGATTTAAATCCGAAAGAGGGAGAAGCATTGGTAGAGGTGCATGCTGCTGCATTAAATTTCCCTGACACTTTACAGATTGCTGGAGAATACCAGTATCAACCTCCTTTGCCTTTCAGCCCTGGCTCAGAGG
>JBHIVS010000329.1:0-298 GCA_041987885.1 Pseudobdellovibrionaceae bacterium
CAGACTCGAAATCTGGTGGGCTCTGCCCTCGTCGGTTCGAATCCGGCTGATGTCGTGGGAGGTTCGCTCCTTTTTTTCTTTTTTATTTGGATTGTCGTAAGCCGGCCACGGTCCCTTAACGATTCCGGCATCATGGCCGAGTGGTTAAGGCGCCAGACTCGAAATCTGGTGGGCTCTGCCCTCGTCGGTTCGAATCCGGCTGATGTCGTGGGAGGTTCGCTCCTTTTTTTATTTTTTATTTGGATTGTCGTAAGCCGGCCACGGTCCCTTAACGATTTCGGCATCATGGCCGAGTGGT
>JBHIVS010000329.1:398-739 GCA_041987885.1 Pseudobdellovibrionaceae bacterium
TAAGGCGCCAGACTCGAAATCTGGTGGGCTCTGCCCTCGTCGGTTCGAATCCGGCAGATGTCGATATCATTTTTTTGTTTTTTGTTTGTAGTAAGGGCGCTGTTCCAGGCCCACCGCGTGCGCCGCCGAACTGCTCTCGGCATCATGGCCGAGTGGTTAAGGCGCCAGACTCGAAATCTGGTGGGCTCTGCCCTCGTCGGTTCGAATCCGGCTGATGTCGATCAACTTTTTGCGCCGAGGCGCGCCCTTTTTGCTCCGCGGCGGAGCGTGGGGTCCTATGTGGGTATGCTAGGACCGCAAGTTTTATGCGTCTATAGTACAAGGGTAGTATTTAACCCTTC
>JBHIVS010000330.1:0-736 GCA_041987885.1 Pseudobdellovibrionaceae bacterium
CAAAGGAGGAAAATGCTTGAAGACCCAAGATTGAGTAGAAACAATGTCCGTGTACCAAGGCGTGACAACTATGAGAAACGCCCCGTGCTCAGTGCAACCGTTCACCCTGACCTCAAGCGCACCCTTGTGGCTATGTCAGAGCGTACTGGCATGAGCGTTAGTCAAGTTACTGATGAAGTGCTATACACCGGATTGGTTGAGATGCAGGAACTACCAGAACTTGAGGAGTGAGGGGGGATGAGGCTCAGCATACAGCCACCAGTGGGAGCGCATTGGCCCCTCCCATCAATACATAAAGTAGTTAGTCTAATTTTTGCCTAGATGATCCATCCGATGGCACCACTAATTCTTCACAGTCAGACAACCTCCAATACATTATCAACTATTCTGCACCCAACAATTCTGGTGCAGATTTCCTCTCAAATTATTAGTCCATTATTCGTAAATCCCCATAACTGGTAAAGACGTACCAGATAACCATTTATATAATTTGATTATTTTTCTTGACAAACAAATAAAACTACTATAACCTTCCACATTTAACGAACCTTAATCTCGGGACTTAATTATTGCTTTACGTAGATATTTTTTGTGTTGATTTTCTGCGGAAATGCTAGTTTTTCCCAAGCTTCAGTACTTAAAACAAAGGAGAGCGCAATGAAAAAAGAAGAAATTGTAGAACAGTTGGCAACTGGCCGGATGAGCCGTAGACAATTCAACAAGAATTTGATGGCTT
>JBHIVS010000331.1:0-733 GCA_041987885.1 Pseudobdellovibrionaceae bacterium
GGTTTGGTAAGCTCACGCCCCCTAGCCCATTCAGTGCCCTACCTCCGTCCACCTATAGATCGAGGCTGCACCTAAATGCATTTCGAGGAGAACTAGCTATTTCCGGGTTCGATTGGCATTTCACCTCTACCCACAGCTCATCCCAAGCTTTTGTACTAGCCACGAGTTCGGTCCTCCAGTCCGTGTTAACGAACCTTCAACCTGGCCATGGGTAGCTCACCCGGTTTCGAGTCTACTACATGGAACTTGGCGCCCTATTCAGACTCGCTTTCGCTTCGGCTCCGGAACTACAGTTCCTTAACCTTGCTCCATACAGTAAGTCCCAGGATCATTCTTCAATAGGCACGCCGCCATCCCGACAAAGTCGGGACTACGACCTTCTGTAGGCTTACGGTTTCAGATCTATTTCACTCCCCGCTAGGGGTTCTTTTCACCTTTCCCTCACGGTACTGGTACGCTATCGGTGACCAAGAGTATTTAGCCTTGGAGGGTGGTCCCCCCAGATTCCCACAAGGTTTCCCGTGCCCCGTGGTACTTAGGTAATACGCCAGGAGTCTTATCCCTTTCGCCTACGGGGCTGTCACCCTCTATGGCGGTCCTTCCCAGGATCCTTCGACTAGAAATAAGATTTGTAACTCCTTTGGGCCTCATAAGGGGGCCCTAGGCAATCCCTGCAACCCCAATACGACATAGGCCCTTATGCCACTAAGTCATACTGGTTTAGGCTGATCCC
>JBHIVS010000332.1:0-719 GCA_041987885.1 Pseudobdellovibrionaceae bacterium
TTCGTCAAATGGCACAAGAAGAAGGTGTTGCGAACGCTTTTGATTTCCCAGGTTTCGTACCTGCTTATATTCGCCCATTGTTCTGTCGCGGTGTAGGACCATTCCGTTGGGTTGCACTTTCAGGTGATCCAGAAGATATCTATAAAACAGATGCAAAAGTAAAAGAATTAATCCCTGATGATGAACATTTGCATCGTTGGTTGGATATGGCACGTGAACGTATTAGCTTCCAGGGTCTACCAGCGCGTATTTGTTGGGTGGGATTAGGTCTACGTGCCAAACTTGGTTTAGCTTTTAATGAAATGGTTCGCAGTGGTGAGCTTTCAGCTCCGATCGTCATTGGTCGTGATCATTTAGATTCAGGTTCAGTATCAAGTCCGAATCGTGAAACAGAAGCGATGCAAGATGGTTCAGATGCAGTATCTGATTGGCCATTATTAAATGCGCTCTTGAATACAGCAGGTGGTGCAACTTGGGTTTCTTTACATCATGGTGGTGGTGTTGGTATGGGCTTCTCTCAACATTCAGGTGTTGTGATTGTATGTGATGGTACAGATGAAGCGGCAGCACGTATTGCTCGTGTATTAACCAATGATCCTGCAACAGGAGTGATGCGTCACGCTGACGCAGGCTATGACATTGCGATCGAGTGCGCTAAAGAGCAAGGTTTGAACTTGCCTATGATTACGCAGTAAACAGACAACAACATTACGATGCTT
>JBHIVS010000333.1:0-712 GCA_041987885.1 Pseudobdellovibrionaceae bacterium
AGCCGCCTACGCACGCTTTACGCCCAGTAAATCCGATTAACGCTCGCACCCTCTGTATTACCGCGGCTGCTGGCACGTAGTTAGCCGGTGCTTATTCTTCAGGTACCGTCATTAGTAATAGATATTAGCTACTACCGTTTCTTCCCTGACAAAAGAGCTTTACAACCCGAAGGCCTTCTTCACTCACGCGGCATTGCTGGATCAGGGTTGCCCCCATTGTCCAAAATTCCCCACTGCCTTGGTAGGCTTTTACCCCACCAACTAGCTAATCAGATATCGGCCGCTCCAGGAGCATGAGGTCTTGCGATCCCCCACTTTCATCCGTAGATCGTATGCGGTATTAGCTAGTCTTTCGACTAGTTATCCCCCACTCTAGGGCACGTTCCGATATATTACTCACCCGTTCGCCACTCGCCATCAGGAGCAAGCTCCTATGCTGCCGTTCGACTTGCATGTGTAAGGCATGCCGCCAGGATCAAACTCTTTAGTTTAATCTCTGTTTTGTGCCATTTCTGGCTACCCCGAAGGGCATCGCTCTCTCAAAATACTGACAGGTAATTTCTTGCGAACTTACCTATATTTCTTGTGAGCATTTAATATTTAAAGTTTCCAGAACCGAAGCTCTGTCGCACTTCATTAAACGCCCACGCTTATCGGCTGTTAATTTTTAAAGATCTTGTCTGCCGCAAACGCGCTTGGCGCTGTTTGCATC
>JBHIVS010000334.1:0-709 GCA_041987885.1 Pseudobdellovibrionaceae bacterium
TTGATCTATGACCCAGTTATTCATCAATCTCGCGAAGTTCTTGAGGGTTATCACCATCACGTAACTCAATATGAGCATAACGAAATCGAGCCAACATTGAGCAACGGACCAAGAGGTGATTTTGTAAGAAATGGCAAAAAGGGAGGAGAACCTCAATCAAACGCCTTCACTACCGCTCAAATTTCTTCAGGAAAGGAATGGGTAGAGCTTCCAAACTGCGATGCCAAGGGAGCCGACGCCAAGACACCTCTTGCTGCTGATTTATCTAATGCTACTTGGGCAACATGCAAAAAAGCAGCAGCTGCTCCAAAAGCCGCATTCTGAATAAATAGATAAAAAGAAGTGATTTTAACGAACATTTGATTAGAATAATAGATAAAATATGTGATAATATAATTAATAAAACACACCCGAACTAGATAAATTTGCTAGCTATCTGGTTGATTCTGGTAAGCCTTGATGCATAGTCTAGACCAATTTAAGATTATTATTTAAGTTAACCTAATAAAATAGTTGACCATCAACAAGCAACTAAATTAATGACTTGTTTCACGCAATTTTCATTTATTCCCTTATTGATTCCTATACACCATCATTTATTTAAATCAATATTTCATTGCATAATATATAATAAAAAAATTGATTTAACAAAAAACAAACGAAAAAGTTTTTCCGAATTTTCATATTTTCGGGGTTTTGGGGTTTTGGG
>JBHIVS010000335.1:0-707 GCA_041987885.1 Pseudobdellovibrionaceae bacterium
GACAGATTTACAATTCTCCCCTGTGATGATGAGGGATTTAAGACTATGTTCAAAGACATAACATTTTGCTGGTCTTTCCTGGTCTAGTACTTTAAAGGCGTATGGATATCTTGGGTCTCCGAAAATGCAGGTATAGCTTGTGAGTACTTATTTGACGGAATGGGTGCTTTGGCAGTAAATGGGTATAACTACTGGTACTCCTTGTATTGGTTTTTGAAATATCTTACCATAGAGGCCTGGCATTGTGATTTCTCGAACTGGGTATACAACATCAACAACATATGTCTAAATATCGCAAATGACTGGACTGGTGTCTTCGACGTCCTCGGCATTGATCCAAGAATCAAAGAAATTGCTCAAGCGGGCACTTCCCTTGTAAATACAACCCAATGCTACATGGGCGAAGACGGCAACGAATATTGTGAAGCACTTGCTGCCGAGAAAGAAAAGGAAGCTGCTAATTCAGAGGATGGGTGATAAATAAAAATTCTAATTTTCTAATATATTCTGCTTATGTCTTGAATATAAATAATCACTAACACTTTAAAAATGTATATTTTGCTATATTTCCTATATTTTCCTGATGTTTTGACTTTATTTAAATTGTTGTATCCATATGAATTATATCTATAAATTAAAGCTATTTTTGTATTGATTATTTATTTAGTTCCACATTTTTCATATTTTCGGGGTTTTGGGGTTTTGGG
>JBHIVS010000336.1:0-702 GCA_041987885.1 Pseudobdellovibrionaceae bacterium
CCCAAAACCCCAAAACCCCAGAAATATGAAATATGGCTTGATATAATTTAATATTTAAATGGTATTATAATAGAAAATTAAGCTACTTAATATTTTGTCAATTTTTGTAATTACAATAACAAGTAAAAGAAATTCAAATTTTAAATATAAAATATGGTTAAAAGAATGTTTGAAATATGAAAATATGAAATAAATGAAAAAGAAGAAACACTCTAGATTCATTTTTATACTCGGCTTTATCTTTAACAAGATTTAAGAAACAGTAAAATTATTATGTAATAGATAGATTATAAAAATTTAATTTTAACTTTTAAGCGCGATGATCTTTCATATAGGTCTCATGATTTGGAATGTTCAGAGGTCTTCAACAGCGTTGTCACCTTCTTCCTCTTTCCAGAGGCTGAGATTCTCCTTGAGGAGCTCAATGATGGATTTGGCATCTCTAAAAGTTTCCTCATCAACGTCATCGATCTTCTCGAGAGCTTCAGTAAGTGCCTTCTCTCCAAGATCACAGGCTTTCTTATGATCGTTCATGACTTCGTAGTAGAATACTGAGAAGTTTAAGGCAAGACCAAGTCTGATTGGGTTGCATGCATTGAGTGAACCTGAAAGATTATCAGCTTTTGTATATCCCTCTAAGGCGCCATTCTTAACTTCTTCAAGGATTGAATCGTGGGCTGATTCAGCAACATATCTGTAGTA
>JBHIVS010000337.1:0-441 GCA_041987885.1 Pseudobdellovibrionaceae bacterium
TGTCTCGCAGTCAAGCTCCCTTATGCCTTTCCGCTCTACGCACGAGTACCGACCGTGCTGAGGGAACCTTTGGGCGCCTCCGTTACTTTTTAGGAGGCGACCGCCCCAGTCAAACTGCCCACCTGGCAGGGTCTCCGTTTTTCGACGGATTAGGGCCGAAACAATAAAAGAGCGGTATTTCAAGGTTGACTCCACCCTGACTGGCGTCAAGGTTTCACAGTCTCCCGCCTATCCTACACATTTATAATCCCAGTCCACTGCCAAGCTACAGTAAAGCTCCACGGGGTCTTTTTGTCCTGCTGCGGGTAGCCAGCATCTTCACTGGCCTTGCAATTTCACCGAGCCCCTCGTTGAGACAACGCCCAGGTCGTTACGCCATTCGTGCGGGTCGGAACTTACCCGACAAGGGATTTCGCTACCTTAGGACCGTTATAGTTACGG
>JBHIVS010000337.1:451-699 GCA_041987885.1 Pseudobdellovibrionaceae bacterium
CGGGGCTTCGATTCTGAGCTTTGAACACCGAAGTGTTCGAACAAATCCTCTTAACCTTCCAGCACCGGGCAGGCGTCAGCCCCTATACTTCGCCTTACGGCTTCGCAGAGACCTGTGTTTTTGCTAAACAGTCGCCTGGGCCTATTTAGTGTCGCCCGCAAGGGCCTCCGACCGGCAAGCGGTCTTCACCCCACGGGCACCCCTTATCCCAAAGTTACGGGGTTAACTTGTCGAATTCCTTAACGAGG
>JBHIVS010000338.1:0-693 GCA_041987885.1 Pseudobdellovibrionaceae bacterium
CTGACTACCAAATGGGCACAACGTAGCAAAGATGCCAGCAGTCAAGGTTCAGGAGTTTCCGGAGAACAAGCGTTGTTCGGAATTGTTCAAGGTGGAGGTGAGTTGAATTTGCGTGAGCAAAGTTTGGAGCAAATGGTGAATATTGGCTTTGACGGCTATGCAATTGGCGGTTTGAGTGTAGGAGAAACAAAAGAGGAAATGTATAGCGTGGTCCATCATATTGCGGTAAAAATGCCTGCCCAAAAACCAAGATACCTGATGGGTGTCGGAGATCCGGAGGATTTGCTGGAAGGAATTGAAGCAGGAATTGATATGTTTGACTGTGTGATGCCAACCCGCAACGCCCGTAACGGCTCGCTTTTTACTTCACACGGAAAAATCAGTATTAAGCAAAATCAATACAAGGAAGATCCAGCTCCACTGGACCCGGATTGTGCTTGTTCTACTTGTAAGAACTATTCACGTGCTTATTTACGTCACCTGTTCAAAACCAATGAAATATTGGGAATGAGACTCAACACCTACCACAATCTGTTTTTTTACATCTCCCTCATTAAGCAGGCACGTAATGCAATCAAGGAGAAGCGCTTTCCAAATTTCAAAAAAACCTTCCTACAGAAATACCGGAGCTAAATTGAAGGAGTTTAGAAATGTGCGGCAGATTTGTTATGATAGAGAGCGAGGAAAAAGTGA
>JBHIVS010000339.1:0-673 GCA_041987885.1 Pseudobdellovibrionaceae bacterium
ACACCTCCGCTAATGCTTGCTCAGCTTTTGTTAGGCGGCGTTTAGCGTTGAGCTCTGCTACTGTTGCTGTACGGATTTCTTTTGAAGAAACCAGAATCAAATGATTCTCTGATTTGATGGTCCATAAACTAGTCAAAGTTTTATTTTTAACTTCAAACAAATCATTTGATTTGAAAGTACGGCACTCTTTAGTAAGCACTACAACGTCACCTATTAAAAAATCTGGTGAGTTGAGTTCGATTGGTTGTTCTGATAAATTGTTTGTGTTCATTTGATCCACCTCAATTGAATGCCTAACCACTCCTGTTACAGCAGGTAGTGGTTTTTTATTTGAATAAAATCCGCATGTATTCAGGTGAAGTGAATGCATGTGCTAAATAAACTCGCGTTGCTTCTGCAATTTCAGGTGAGCAATACACATCACTTTCTTGCACAACCTTCAAACCAATGGCTGTCAACAAAAAGCTAATAAACTCAATCTCAGTCCATCCATTTGATTTCTTTTCTGTTTTCATCCGTGAAAGGATGCTTGCATCGACATTTATCATCTCTGCTACTTGTCTTTGGTTGCTAGCGTTAAGTGCTTGCAATATGAGCGATTCGTTATTGCTAGCGCTTGCAGGCAATTCATTTAATACTTTGCTCATGGTTTAGTTCCTAAGCGGTTAATGAT
>JBHIVS010000340.1:0-672 GCA_041987885.1 Pseudobdellovibrionaceae bacterium
TTTGTCGAGCAATACCTTGATAAACCGCGCCATGTAGAAGCGCAAGTAATAGCCGACCAACATGGCAACATTGTGGTGCTTGGTACACGTGATTGTTCATTGCAACGCCGTAACCAAAAATTAGTCGAAGAAGCACCAGCACCATTTGTTAGCGATGAGATTTACCAGCAAATTTTAAGCTCGGCAAAAAACATTTGTCAGGCCGCAAACTATGTGGGTGCGGGAACAGTTGAATATTTACTGAGTCGTGACGGTAAGCTTTCATTCTTAGAAGTAAACACTCGTTTGCAAGTTGAGCATCCTGTTACCGAAGAAACGTCGAAAGTCGATTTGGTGGTGGAACAAATTCGTGTTGCACAAGGTGAAGCGCTTTCTATTAAAGAAACACCAAAAGCACAAGGCCATGCCATTGAGTTTCGTATTAATGCCGAAGACCCAGCACGTGGCTTTATTCCAGCCTTTGGTGTGTTGAGTTTATTTGAAGCGCCTTTTGGTCACGGTGTACGAGTCGACACAGGTGTTCGAACTGGGTCATTAGTGTCTAGCCATTTTGACTCACTCATGGCAAAACTGATTGTGATTGGTCCAACCCGCGAAGTTGCAATTGCTCGCGCTAAACGTGCTTTAAAACAATTTAAAATTGAAGGCGTAGCTTCGGTTTTAGGTTTTCAC
>JBHIVS010000341.1:0-670 GCA_041987885.1 Pseudobdellovibrionaceae bacterium
GTCGGCTCGTCTCCGCATTAGATTCTCTATCGACTACTGTTCAAAAGCGCACTGAACAGGCGTGTCACTCATTCCAGAGCTATAGTGTGAAAACCGAGCATCATTGATCTGACCTTCAGAGAAGTTGAAAGAAAGCTTGGTTGCAAGCTCGCCATCGCCAGAACGATAGACGAATTGATTGCCGTCTCTTTGCAAAGTCAAATCTCCGATGGAATTGATGTAGGCCGTTCCTTTGTAAGATCCTTCAGCGAACTCATAACGAATCGTGCTGTATTTGTCCTTGCGAATTTCAACTTCAACATTGGTTAGAGGCTGAGTTGGGGCAACGCCCGTACAGAGAACCTTCGTTGAAATTTGTGCTTGTGCATTTTGCTTTGCAATCCAGAGAACAGTCAGGTCGCCGTCAACTTCATCAGCCGCGAAATTGATTTTATCTCCTACGGCCAATCCCGTGAGCATCTGCGGATCTTTCGCGGCAAATGACATCGTCATTCCAGGCATACCTAAGTTCGGAATTGCTTCATGCTTAATCGAAATACGACTAGAGGCCGTGTCCACCTTACGAACTTCGCCTTTAACGATGGGATAGCTCGCAGGAGGCGGAGCTGCAAAAGAGAACTGGGCCAGCGCCATAACGCCAGCGAAAATAAGTGTTTTCATTAGTGACATC
>JBHIVS010000342.1:0-662 GCA_041987885.1 Pseudobdellovibrionaceae bacterium
TGCTCTAGCCCTCAGTGCCTCCTACGTGGTCCTAACGGCAAATTACCCAGCAGCGCCGTAGGCGCTGGTCATGACGGGCAGAAGTGGTGGACGGATGGACGGATGGGCGTATTACGTTTTGCCAGTTTTAGGCACCTTCAGCCGTTTCATTTTTTCTTTTAATTTTAAAATAGATGCGGGAGTTCGGGGGAAAACTTTTGACGCAGGTTTCAAAACAAAAGATGCATTTTTAGAGCGTCCAGGTCGAAAATACTGTGTTTTTGACGCTTTTTCGACTCTTTCTCACAAGGCTTTTCAGAAGGGCTGAAATTGGCCTTTTTGGGGTGTCAAAAATTAGATTTTCCGTTTTTACCAACTTTTTCGTTCGTATTTTTTTCTAAAATTAAAAATAGATGCGGGAGGTCTAGGGAGAATTTTGAACGGCGGTTTTAGTGCAAAAGATGCATTTTTAGAGTCTCTAGGTCAAAAATACTGTTTTTTTCTCTTGTTTTCATTTTGAAATGGGCTGAAAATGGCCTTTTTTGAGGGGTCAAAATTTTCATTTTCAAAATTTTCCAACTTTTTTGTTGGACATTTTTTTTCTAAAATTACAAATAGATGCCGGAGGTCTAGGGTGACATTTTGACGCCGGTTTCAGTCCAAAAGATGCATTTTTAGAGTCT
>JBHIVS010000343.1:0-655 GCA_041987885.1 Pseudobdellovibrionaceae bacterium
GCCTTTTATTATTCTTTAATGATTTAAAGCTATCTTAATTTATCCTCTTCCTATTACTTTTATTTCTGAATCTCAGCTTCTCTTTTTGCTTCCATTGGATCAGATCGTTATGGACTCAATATTTTTTATTTCTAAGGACTTAAAGCTTATGGTGCCTATGGTTATCTCACTGCACCTTGATTTTGTTATTTAGTCTTTTTTGCAAGTGTACCTGGTGTGGCATGGAGCTACATTTCATCTTCATCTTGGCTTGGATTTTTAGAAAGCGTCGTAGGATCGAGAGGCTTACTTTAAATTCTACCTTGCATTTTTATTGGGCTTGGCGCATTTCCACTATATGAATCATTTCCACCAAAATTTGGCTTAGCAGATGGCCCAGAAGGTGCTGCAGCAGCAGCATTCTTAACAGTAGCCTATTACATTTACTATGTTGGAATTTAAGCAACTGGTTTGATCGCCTCAGTTTTTGTTGTTTTAGAACTTCCTCCTCCCATATTTATAAAATTCAAATTTGTTTTTTTGTAAAATTATTATAAGAAAACAACATTATAGAAAGTAAATCAATTTTTTTCATAATTTCGGGGTTTTGGGGTTTTGGGGTACAACCCATACATGCTTGGAGCCGTCATCCACTTCAATTCCGTTTGAATTTGAG
>JBHIVS010000344.1:0-655 GCA_041987885.1 Pseudobdellovibrionaceae bacterium
CCCAAAACCCCAAAACCCCAGAAATATGAAAAATAGAATTTACACAATGAAAGAAAATTTGAGGTGAGGGATTCTGTGATATCGTAAATAGATATAAATATACAAGTAAAGATGCGAATAAAAAATATAAAAAATATTGATTATTGATAATAAGTGTACAAAAGAGAGAATTAGTCATAAAAGGCAGGCTATAATTTAGAGTAAGAATGTATGCGCAATGTGGCCACCATATTTTGGCAGTCAATGTGATATAGCTCACCTTTCATCTTCCCGTTTTTTACTTGCATAGTTCAATGCTTTGAGTCAAGTTTTGAATTTACATGGCTCTGATACTTGCATAGTTCAATGCTTTGCTTTAAGCTGCTTTCACTTTTTACCGGCATCATCAAATGTTCCAACCAGCTCTGGTACATCATCGTCATCATCTTAGGCATCGTTCTTGTTGTCCAAGTTTCCAAGCTCTTGCTTCAAGAATTGATATTGTTGTGGACCAACTTGCTTTAGGATATCTGGCATCATATCTTTAAGCTCCTTGGTCTCTGGGGTACCAGCAACGACCAAAAGATTTTCTCTGACTGAGAATTGAGCTGCAGAATTCAAATAAAAGTATTAAAATGGCAGAAATCAATTTTGGTTATATAACTATACTTACTTT
>JBHIVS010000345.1:0-655 GCA_041987885.1 Pseudobdellovibrionaceae bacterium
ACTCTAAGTAACTAATCAAGAGTTACCGAATCTGCACAAGAAATTGTCGATTCAATCCCTTGAAGTTGCTCACTGTATACCTATGTTTATTAGTTGTCAACACTTTTAAACTCTTGGTGCTGAGGTTTGTTTTACAAGAATTGGGGATTTTACTTGGAGGGTTGTCTGACTGTGAAGAATTAGTGGGGGTTCCTCACTGGAGATGATGGGTTTATTCTGTAAAAGTGACCGCATTGAGATTATTTGATGTTCCAGAAGTCCTATTGTCCCAAGAAATTCCATCTGATGAAGTGAGGATGTTACCGTTATAACCTACTGCCAAGAATTTACTGTCCCCGTAAGTAACTCCCATAAGATGCTCTGATGTGCCTGAAGTCCTAGAAGACCACAAGGTTCCATCCGATGAGGTGAGTATTTCCCCTGAATTTCAAAAACTAAAACGCAGTCCCACACCAAGGCCTCCTGGATGAGCGAAAGTATAAAAGAGAGTTTTAGTATTCAGGTAACTCACTTTTCGTGGCACCGCGTGATGTTTTTGAGTGTATTCATTCCAATCGTCAATTGCTTGAGTTGGAGCTGTAATTGTTTTCAATTAACCGGTAAGAATGCCCATTGAGGCATTAATAGCGCCGTCTTGTTTGGGAGTTTCCCTGTG
>JBHIVS010000346.1:0-651 GCA_041987885.1 Pseudobdellovibrionaceae bacterium
GTGATGAGTTATAAGTAATATACTTTTTCCCATTCTTCATTTCTCAATCTCTTTCCCTTTTACTAATTTCTAGTGGGTGTGTATTATGATATATCAACCAAATAAAAAACTAAAGCTTTACTTTAAGTAAGTACTTTGTACTTGCGTACTAATTTTGTTTTTCGTCTTTAAGACGCTCTAAAATGAGATGTTCCAGCCGCACCTTCCGGTACGGCTACCTTGTTACGACTTAGCCCTAGTTACCTGTTTTACCCTAGGCAGCTCCTGTTACGGTCACCGACTTCAGGTACCCCAGACTTCCATGGCTTGACGGGCGGTGTGTACAAGGCCCGGGAACGTATTCACCGCGCCATGGCTGATGCGCGATTACTAGCGATTCCACCTTCACGGAGTCGAGTTCCAGACTCCGATCCGAACTGGGATGCACTTTCTGGGATTGGCTCCACCTCGCGGCTTAGCTACCCTCTGTATGCACCATTGTAGCACGTGTGTAGCCCTGGGCATAAAGGCCATGATGATTTGACGTCATCCCCACCTTCCTCGCGGCTTACGCCGGCAGTCTCCTTAGAGTCCTCAGCTTAACCTGCTAGCAACTAAGAATAGGGGTTGCGCTCGTTGCGGGACTTAACCCAACACCTCACGGCACGAGCT
>JBHIVS010000347.1:0-648 GCA_041987885.1 Pseudobdellovibrionaceae bacterium
CCCAAAACCCCAAAACCCCGAAAATATGAATATAAATTAAATGTATATTTTATATATGTGTTCAACTATTATAGAAATAAAGAAATAATTATAATTGTAGATTTAATTTTTTAAATTTGATAAAAGTAAAAATGGCATTGTCAAAACAAGCAATTGCAGCTGCTGTTGCAAAAGAATCAGATAAAGCATAAAAAGATCAAGCAAGATTGGACAAGGCAGTCGCTGTCCATGATGACAAGATTACAAACTCTGCTGCTATGTTCAAGAATACTAAAGTTACCTCATGCAGCAAAATCTTGTAAAAGAATGGACAAGCCGTCTGCCTAGCATTTACTAATGGTGCACCAAAACCAGTAGATTTAAACAGCAAGAGATTGTCGGAGGTTACTGCATTGTCCTAAGATTAATTCAAAGTACGTGATAACTTACACGCAGGCATGCTCAAGAAACCTCTTGAACCATACCACCCTAATGCTTTCAGGAGCAGATTGCCACAACCAACTGTTGTTATGCCATATAAGAACTCATCACAAATCGTTATTGGAGATAGAAGTACTTATTATAAGAGACAATTTGTGTCTACCAATCAGAACACATTTGTCAGACCAATGCCTTTTGAAACCAGTAATCCAGGTATTGTTGCTGCCA
>JBHIVS010000348.1:0-646 GCA_041987885.1 Pseudobdellovibrionaceae bacterium
CCCAAAACCCCAAAACCCCTTAAAAATGAAATATGGTTAACAAAAATTTAACCGCAAATTCATTTCTTTTCCTTTATTTTTTCTCCTATTTTCTCAACATCCTTTTCTTTTATTTTTTCGCCTATTTTCTCAGTATCCTTTTTTCTTTCTGCTCTAGCCTACACTCTTAAGACCATCTTCTTTGGCATTCTCATAAATTCATTTTCTGGTTTAGCTAAGGTAGCTTTTACCTTGGTTAACATTTCAATCCTATTTTATTCGACTTCTTATACTGTAGTCTTATTTTACCCATATTATTATAAATTCATTGGTTCAGGCACAGTACTCTAACCTCTTTCATATGCTTCTTTGTCTTCTTTGTGATACCATTCATAATCTTCACCTTCTTCACCCCATATTTGTTTTCCTTCACTATCTACATCTGATCTCCATTCATAACCTCTTCCAGGATCACCATACTCTTATACATATTTTAATTATTTTGCTTCCCTCAATAACCTGTCTTCCTCTGTTAACTTCTCCTCTTCTTCCTTATTCGTTTCCTCTTCCTCATCATCACTTGACGACTTCTCACTTTCTTCACCATCTTTATCACTCTCCTCTTATGAGTCATATTCTTCTTCGTCTTCTTCCTCATTATTTTTTT
>JBHIVS010000349.1:0-640 GCA_041987885.1 Pseudobdellovibrionaceae bacterium
GGGCCTGCCCTCGGCCGTGGCCACCTTGAGCGCTGCCCGAATCGCCTTGTCCGTCAGAAGGTCGCTTGCCGCCATCTCGCCCTCTAGCCCGGCACCTCACCGGGTAACTCTGCAGGGATGTTACCCGGGTGGGCCGAGTTACCCGGGAAGTTACCCGGTCAGATGCCGGAAGGTGGCGAGCTAAGGCGAACGTAAGCGGAAAGAAAAAAGGCCTAAGTCGTTGTCTGACTTAGGCCTTTTGCGCCGTGGCGAACATCGGCGAACTCTGAGATGGTGGAGCCGGGGGGAATTGAACCCCCGTCCGCAAGCCATCACCGGGCAGATCTACATGCTTAGCCGGCTGATTTGAATCTCACGGTCAACTCGCGCAGTGGCACGCTAGCTTTCCCGCCAGTCACTTGATCTCACGCCATGCCGAGTGACCCGACACGACGCCAGCCGATGTGAGTGACTTCTCAGCCTTGCCCCTTGCGGAACTCAGCCCGGCCCATCGGCCTGCCGTTGAGAAGCTCAACCGCCATTAAGCGGCGAGTGCGAACGTAGAGTCGTTTGCAGTTACTTTGTTTCCAGTGGTTTTACGAGCGGACTGGTGCTCGGCATGCCCTACTCCGGATCCGCACCCACGTCGAAACCAGGTCGG
>JBHIVS010000350.1:0-636 GCA_041987885.1 Pseudobdellovibrionaceae bacterium
GTCATTTATACATAACAAGTGCAGGCACGGCGACGCATACTACATTGCGCCTTCGGCTTCATTTCGTAGGCGCGCATGCTGCAAGCGTTAAATGCCAAACGAATATGAGCTACGAGCACGCAATTGAAACCCTAGAAAACGATGTTCTCACTGTTGCAGTTCAAGGCTCAGACGGTGGCTATGTTTTGTGGCAAAAAGGGCTTAGCCCGGATTTCTCATGAGGGGATAAAAGAAAGCGGCTGAAAGTGCTATAGTTTCAGGACCTTACACCGTTCACCAAGCACCAACAGCCGCTATCCAAAATGGTACCTGAAAAACTGACCTTCTCGCCACTGTCTCGCCGTCAAATTGAAGCCGATTTCTCCGGTGGTCATATCACCTCCGATGCCGGCCTGCTTTTGCTTCGCGAAGTCGACAACCAACACCAGCTCACTCAGCGCCTGGCTACGGTGCTGGACGATGCCCGTAATCCGGTACTGGTTCGCCACAAGCTTCAAACCATGATCCGGCAACGGGTCTTTGGCGTAGCCGCCGGATACGAAGATCTGAACGATCACGAAACGTTACGCGCTGACCAGGCACTTCAGACCGCGACTGGCGAAGCGGCCATTCTAGCGGGCAAATCAACACTGTGCC
>JBHIVS010000351.1:0-631 GCA_041987885.1 Pseudobdellovibrionaceae bacterium
AACGACTGCTCTTTCTCCCATCCAGCTTTTGAATACTGCCTCAATTGATAATCTTAATTGCTCATTAGGTGTATCTGGGAATTTTCTTTTTGTATGTTCTTCACAAATTTTCTTATATTCGGCAACAATTTTCTTGAGTGATTCTACGTTTAGTTTGCTATCATCAGTCACACCTTGTTTACTTTTTGCAGAATCTAAAACATGATCAAATTTCTCATCATTTACTCCAAATACGACTTTTCCAAATAATTGAATAAATCTTCTATACGAATCCCATGAAAATCTAGGATTCTTTGTTTGTTCTGCAAATCCTTCTACTGTCTTTTCATTTAATCCTAAATTCAAAATTGTATCCATCATTCCTGGCATAGAAATTGCAGCACCTGATCTAACTGAGACTAGTAATGGATTTTTTATAGAATTCCATTTTTTATTTGTCTTTTTTTCCATTTTAGCAATATTTTTCATTACTAAAGGCATTACATCTTTTGGAAGTTTTTTTCCATTTTCATAGTATTTGTTACAAACTTCTGTAGTAATTGTGAATCCAGGTGGAACAGGAAGTTTCAATCTTGTCATTTCACTCAGACCTGCACCCTTACCACCCAGAAGCATCCTGTTTTTGCTGTCT
>JBHIVS010000352.1:0-631 GCA_041987885.1 Pseudobdellovibrionaceae bacterium
TTCATTATTTTAATATTTTAACGAATTGTAATCTTGTGATATAGTATCAAGTAAGATAATTAATTTAAGTTGTTTGGAATGACACGCCATAGAAGGTGATAGCCCTGTTATTGATTAATTTTTATCTGCTGTACGATCTATATTCATCGAGTCGCGTTGCTTGGGAGTGCAGCGCAAAGTGGGAGGTACAGATCTTCTAAAGCTAAATATTGGCGAGAGACCGATAGCGAACAAGTACCGTGAGGGAAAGATGAAAAGCACCTGGAAACGGGAGTGAAAAAGAACTTGAAATTGTTAAGAGGCAAAAGCTGGGGTTATTCTTTGTTTATGTATTTATATTTATATTTGTAAAAGCTTAAGTATAAAATACCGTCAACGTGATTTAATTAGGACTTAAAATCTGAACTTGATATCAATTGTATATAAGTTACTTTACATGAAAAAAGCAATTTTTAAATGTACTCTAAAGAAATATAAATATATAATTAAAAAAGATTACAAGGATTGAATCATATAGATAAAACTATATAATGTGTATACTACTTGTATATAATACATATATCTGTCAACAATTCGTTGTAATCAATTCGTTGAGTGCAGTGAGATGGGTATATTTATATTATATCTTGAG
>JBHIVS010000353.1:0-627 GCA_041987885.1 Pseudobdellovibrionaceae bacterium
CGAGAAGCTCGAAGCCACTTATGGTCCTGGTACTTACTACTATAAGTCATCACTAAAAGTCGGCATTAACGAACCTTTCCGTAAGAGATTCTCAAAATACATAAACAACCATAACTACTATAGGAAGCATAACCCACAAATGTTCAATGCCAAGAAGAAGGATGATATTTCTACAATTATGCATGAAAGACTAAAAAATCTGACGCCAATCAAATTATCTCCTTTAAAAATGCTAAATAACCTAAGCCAGAAATCACTCAGAAAAGGTGCTTTATCGAGTATGAACGACGGCTAGTAGACCATAGAGGCAGTTGAGGTGATGGATGAAGGTGATATTAGGAGGTTTAAAAAAGCCAATTATGGAAAATGGTATATTCCACCCGATCAATACAACCATAGAATATACCCAATTACAGACATCAAAAGCATAGAATGAATCAGTGGAGACACCAATTGGAAATACTAAAAATTAAAATGAAATAAATTCAATTTATTTTAAAAAGGGTTTATTTTTATTAAAATAAGAGTAAATTTAAGTGAAAATTAACATAAAATCAATTTTTAAATAAATTTTGAGGCCAAAAAATGTCGAATTTTTTCATTTTTAAGGGGTTTTGGGGTTTTGGG
>JBHIVS010000354.1:0-627 GCA_041987885.1 Pseudobdellovibrionaceae bacterium
TCCTTCAATGAGGCTGCTGGCGGTACTTATCTCGTACTTGCAATTCCATTGATTAAACGAAATTGGCATGATCGAACCCCATGACTATATTCTTTGCTACATCTTATCATCATCGAGAACGATAATTTTTGAGCTATTGTCATCACCTTAGCACTGTTGTTCAGAGCTTGGAATCACAAAATTCTAGATTTTCTAATCTAATATCGAAGCTTTTGTGGCACAATACCTATTGTTCATCACTTCTTTGCACTTTTGAGATGTTTCTTGTTCAGAAGGGTCACAACAAGTTCCAGAAGTGAAGCTCCCCTCGTCTAAACAATACTAACCACCCCTGGCCAGGCACACTTTAGGACTGAGGTCTTCAAAATTTGTTTTAATATCAGCCATACATACGTTGGTGGCAAATAATACTGCTAAAAGTTAAGCTAGTAATTACATAATTCTTGTGTTTTGATTTTAAAATTTTATTATAATTTTGTCAATTAATTATTGCCTTTATATAATAGATTATATTGCAATTTGAATTATAAATATAATTTCGCGTAATAATATTATTTTTTTACAAAAAATAGAAAAATACAATTATACAGTGTATTATTCATATTTCTGGGGTTTTGGGGTTTTGGG
>JBHIVS010000355.1:0-626 GCA_041987885.1 Pseudobdellovibrionaceae bacterium
GTGGAGATACAATTGGAACTCCGGATTGTATTCGACCTCTTTGTCGCCCATTTTGATCGCCTTACCCTTTTTAATTAAAACGCGACCTAGCAACGGATCTAGTACCGGATCAATGTCCTCGTCCAAATTCTCGATCAATAAAGTCTTCCCATTAAAAACGCAACTAAAAAAAAAACTCACATGTAACTCTTTTCTTTTAAAGGTGAAGCGATTGAAACTTTTAATTTTTTTTATTGGGGGCATGGATTCCGGTTGGAAGGCGGTGAATCCATTCAAAAAAAAAAGTTTCAATCGCTCAACTTTAAAAGGAAAGAGGAAAAGAGTTACATGTGACTTTAATTTAATTTTTCCGAAAAAATTAATTAAAATTCGCGAAATTGAATTTTTTTTTTCAATTTCAAGTTTTGCCAGTTTTTTTTTTTTTTAAATTCCTAATTAATTTTTTTTTCATAAAATTTTTTTCGATAAATTTTTTGAAAACAACAATTTTGAAAAATATTTTCAAAATATTTTTCAAAAAAAAAAAAAATTCAATATGGAATTTTCCCCAAAGGGAAAACCCCAATAATTGGGGAAAACCCCCAATATTGGGATTTTCCCCAATTATTGGGGTTTTTCCCTTTGGG
>JBHIVS010000356.1:0-625 GCA_041987885.1 Pseudobdellovibrionaceae bacterium
CCCAAAACCCCAAAACCCCAAACATTTGAATATCACGAATGGACTTAAAAGAATAATTATTAATTTGAATTTTATTTATAATAACAGATGAGAGAAATCGTTCATATCCAAGCAGGACAATGTGGTAACCAAATCGGTGCCAAATTCTGGGAAGTTATTTCAGATGAACACGGAATTGACCCAACTGGAACCTACCACGGTGATTCTGATCTTCAACTCGAGAGAATCAATGTCTACTTCAACGAAGCCACCGGTGGAAGATACGTACCAAGAGCCATTCTTATGGATCTCGAACCAGGTACCATGGATTCAGTTAGAGCTGGACCATTCGGACAACTCTTCAGACCTGACAACTTCGTCTTCGGACAAACTGGTGCTGGTAACAACTGGGCCAAGGGTCATTACACCGAGGGAGCTGAACTTATCGACTCAGTCCTCGACGTTGTCAGAAAGGAAGCTGAAGGATGCGATTGCCTCCAAGGTTTCCAAGTTACCCACTCACTCGGCGGTGGAACTGGATCTGGAATGGGAACACTCCTTATTTCAAAGATCAGAGAAGAATACCCAGACAGAATGATGGTTACATTCTCCGTCATGCCATCACCAAAGGTATCTGATACCGTCG
>JBHIVS010000357.1:0-622 GCA_041987885.1 Pseudobdellovibrionaceae bacterium
CCCAAAACCCCAAAACCCCAGAAATATGAAAAATATAATATTAATGCGTAGCGAGATTTAGTGGTCAGTACAGATCAGGCTTTAATCTTAATCTTAAAACTTGAAAAAGGTGTTCGCCTTGAAAAAGGTGTTCGCCTGAGACTTTGAAAAAAGTGTTCGCCTAAAACATTACAAAAATGTGAAAATGCGCAAACCACCAAAACAAATGAAATGAAGGAATTTGGGCAGCAGTTGGACACGAACGGAGCGCAGCGTGAATATGAAGGTGTGAATGCGTGGATGAAATGAAGTAAATGTAGTTAAAGCTTAAGAAGAAATGAAAGAAATAAAAAAGAAGCATCTATTTGGAGTAGGGCAATGACACCCTCAAAAGCTTAGTCATTGAAGTGGGTTTAAAACTATGCTCAGTACATAGCGTAGAGTGCGGTGGCAGCAGCGGCGGCAGAGACGGCGAGGGTGGAGGCTCCGGCGGCAGCGGCGCATGCAGCCGTGTTGTAGATTTTGTCTTTTGTGCTTGCAGCTGAGATTCCAGCCCATGTTTAACAGTCAGAGACAGCACAGGCAAGACCTCCAGTTGGGCCACCTAAAGCAGTACCTGCATCCCAGCATACCTTTTTGTCAA
>JBHIVS010000358.1:0-619 GCA_041987885.1 Pseudobdellovibrionaceae bacterium
TTGACATTTTGATTGTTTGCCATTAACTCAGCCAGCGCTTCAGCAACTAATTCACGCACTTGTTGATAAGCTTCACCCTGGCCGCTTTGGATAGCCTGAAGCTGTGCTTGAGCTTCAGCCGTTTCAAGTTGAGCCTGGACAAGATCAGCCTGTGCCTTGGCAATTGTGGCGGCAGACTTCTCGTTATTAGCTTGAGCCGTTACAGATTTAGCTTCAGCTTCCTGGCTTCTAACTTCAAGCTCCTTCATTTGCAATTGCTGCTCAGGTGTCGGTTGGTCCTGGTCTGGCATATCTTCCGCAAGCTTCTCTCTTTCGTCATTGGTCAATACGTTAGGTGGAACAATCTTTTTAGGACGTTCGGCCATAACATCAGCGCCAGGGAAGTCCATGTTTTGAGCGATAAGATCAGCAATAACCGCAGCGGAAGCCGGAACAGCTTGAGCGAATTGAATAAGTGATTCAGCCGCTTCTTGTCGTTGAGTCGAGTAAGCCGGGCCAGTAGTAACAACAACATCATACTTAGCAACGTTCAGATCATTGATAGTTACCCACTCGTTTGTTTGCTCATCAAGGATCTGCTCATTCAGCTTAACGAAGTCTTCAGTTTCATCAGAGAACT
>JBHIVS010000359.1:0-618 GCA_041987885.1 Pseudobdellovibrionaceae bacterium
TTGGTTTAATAAAGTATTCTTTGATAAGGCAAAACCACTTGCAGCTGTATTTAATGAGTAACAAAGGCATACTATATCATCGTATGAACTCCGAAAAGAACTATTCCTTGGATCACTAGTTACAAAACCGCTTACGAAACTTGGCCACTGGTTATTCCTTATTTCCCTAGCCGGCGCTATTATTTTACACTATAGAATTACTGATCAAAAACTCCTAATTTGTTGCGCATTAGACTACGCCAGTCTAACACTCCTTTCAATCGAATTTGCCGTAGTAACTGCTTGCAGGGCTCCAATTCTTGTAATCGTGCATATCCCTGCGATTGCTCATTGGACAACACCAATCAAATAGCTAGAGTATAAAATCAATAAATGGCTTCGAGGCGGGAAGCATCATATCAGGACTATTAAGGTCGACAAATAACCGTTCATCCAAGATGGCATGATCAGGTGCGGTGATCCTAAGTGTACTATGATGCATTCTGTCAAGAAGAATTAATGAATACAATTATTCATAGATTTATTCCTAAATATCAAATTCTGCATTTTGCGATAATTCATATATATATATCTTTATTTATTCATTTTTTCATATTTTCGGGGTTTTGGGGTTTTGGG
>JBHIVS010000360.1:0-615 GCA_041987885.1 Pseudobdellovibrionaceae bacterium
CCCAAAACCCCAAAACCCCGAAAATATGAAAAAAAATTCAAAAATTTAAAATTTTACCCTTTTAAACGTAAAAATAATGAAAGTATATGTTCATTGACTGAAATTGTTATCACTCGCATTCTTTTCACATTATTTTCTCTCTAAACTTTGATCGATTCACCTTTCATTCAATTTAATCTTCTTCTTGTGGCTTGCCGATACCTGCATCTGTCTTATTTATTTGGTTTTCATTGATGTCGGCGACATTTAATGGTGCTTGTGATGTGTTAACATCTTATCCATTATTAGCGTTTGATTCTGGTGAAACGACGTTGCCTCCTTTTTTATGCGATTTATTACCAATTCCGCATAAGCTTAGCTTTCCTGTGTTGATAAATTCACAATACATCCAAGCATGCGCGCAAATTTATAATATTCCGACAAACAATAGTATAAGTCCCATTCCCAATACGGTCTTGCCAAATGCCTGGTGGGAACATGAGGATCTTGATCGTAAAACCAGGGCAGTAAGCGAGCCTACAACAAACAAACCATTTATAAGTTCAAAAACAATGCAGTTTATTATCATGACATTTTGGCTCGCTCGGGATACAAAGAAAAAGTAGGAAATTGAAT
>JBHIVS010000361.1:0-611 GCA_041987885.1 Pseudobdellovibrionaceae bacterium
CCCAAAACCCCAAAACCCCGAAAATATGAAAATTGAAAATTTTTGAAATATTTGATTTAAATTAAACAATTTATTTTCATAAAATGAAAAATATGGTAAATAATTTATAATTTATTTTTAGTTTTGTTTTTAAAACCAAATTGGCGTTTACACGCACTCTCGCGTGATAGATAATGTTTTGAAAAAACCAAAACAGAACAAATGTAGTTTTATATATTTTCTCATAATAGGATATATATGAGTATTTTTTGTGTTTTTATATTTTACTGATGATACTATAATATACCATTCAAAGAGTCGTCATGACCAAGATTGAGGTATTCATTTGTCATAGTTACTCTGACCAAAAAAAGCAAAAATTTATCATTTCTTCCATTTCAATATTTGGCTTAATTTCATATTTTATTTAAACACGAGGAAATTAAGTTGCATTAAATTCCTAAACTGATATATGTGTCAATAAATTGTTCATAGTCATTTTCAACATCTTCAAGACGATGGAGCTTTGTGAATTTGCAAACCCTTCCTTCTCTTCATAATATTGCTCATCAGCTATTGTTCATCAGCTATTGCTCATCAGCATACATATCTCAATGCGATAGAGATCATAA
>JBHIVS010000362.1:0-610 GCA_041987885.1 Pseudobdellovibrionaceae bacterium
GGAGACATGGAATGCTTATGTTTAGCCTGATACTTTTTTGTCAGATGAGTAGGCGAGATGGAGTCATATCAAGTTTTCAGAGTGTTCATGTGTTGATCTGCCCCGACTATTTTTCTGTACAAAGATTCAGGTGTAAACTAAAGTTTTCTCGTTTCAAATTTTTATTTGTTGATCATTTGTTAACAATTGTATTTTTAGATCCCAAGTTGCTGAGTCCATGGAAATCGATGCTGAAGAGCTTGATCTCCAATTTGGTATCAGAACACTCCAAGCTGAGGAGTTCCTCGGAGATTGTGGAATTGAGGATGAGGCTACCATTAATGTCCATATGGCACTTGATGGTGGTAAGAAGAAGAAGAAGAGAAAGAGAACCACACATGCGAAATTTAATCGTGCAGAATGCTAGTTAAGCATTTTTGCGAAAATTATTCTTCAGGAATGCTAGTTTTAAGTGCAAAATCACTCAAATCCCCTCCAAAGTGTGTTTAAATGATTTTAGCTATTACAAAGGCGGGTATTCATTTCAGCGCTGGAAATTTCGAGCTCTAAGGCGCGCGAAGCGCAAAAAAGGGGTGGAGATTAGCGATACTAGTTCTGGGACATGGAATAA
>JBHIVS010000363.1:0-609 GCA_041987885.1 Pseudobdellovibrionaceae bacterium
TGCTGACAAGGTAGAGTGGTTCTACCGATGTCGAAAAAAAATAAATCAAGGAGGGTATTGAAATGAAAAACAAATATTAACGGAGGATTTTAAAATGGGAATGAGAGTAACAACAAACTTAGCAGCTATCAACGCACAAAGAAACCTTGTTGGTTCACAAAGAGCGATCAACGACTCAATGGCTAAATTGTCTTCTGGAAGCAGAATCAATAAAGCCGCTGACGATGCCGCTGGTCTAGCAATTTCTGAAGGTTTGAAAGCACAGATTCGTTCTGCAGCTCAAGCACAAAGAAATGCGAATGACGGTATCTCTTTGGTTCAAACAGCTGAGGGTGGCTTGAATGAAATCGGTAACATCGTGGTTCGTCTACGTGAGCTAGGTATCCAAGCAGCATCTGACACTGTTGGTGAAAAAGAGCGTGGTATGTTGAATCAAGAGGTTCAACAACTTAAAGAAGAAATGCAACGTATCGCTTCTGTAACTACATGGGGTACGACTAAACTTCTTGATGGTACTGCTGGGAAATTCGATTTCCAAGTTGGTGTATTCAATAATGCTGAAGAAGATAGAATCTCATTTGATGCTGGTGCAAACAACGCTTCTCTAGA
>JBHIVS010000364.1:0-605 GCA_041987885.1 Pseudobdellovibrionaceae bacterium
ATAGATTTGCCTGTTGTGTCGATGGGTCTCATAGAAGTATGTAAGCCCTCGATATGATCACAACCATCAAAGGACCTAAAGATCAAATCACGATTATTATCTGCGAACAGGATAATATCAACGCGGCAAATGTGAGTGAAATTGTATAATACGAACTAGGAGAAAGGGAATGTGAAGAATGTAGTAACATTGTAATTCTGCATAGTGAAGCCGGAAGACGAACTGCTGATATTATTAGAGAATATCTCATTACAGAAGTTGAAAAGTACGTTGACTTTATTTTCATCGGTAATACTGGTGCGGATTTCTCTGCCAGAAATGAGAAAAAATACTTAGGTTCCGTAGCCAATGAGATCATTAGAAATACAAAACTTAACGTTATGTTTATTTCACGAAATCTTTAAGAAATTTTCTTTAAATAATGAAAGTTACAACATAAAAATTTGTTTTTCAAATATTACTGAAAAGTAGATAAATAGCCTCTATATTTATTTTGAAACCATTAATATAAAATATGTTACATTTTCTTAATGGTATAAATTAAATATAGACAATAGAATAGTATTCAAAACAATTTCATTTTTAAGGGGTTTTGGGGTTTTGGG
>JBHIVS010000365.1:0-605 GCA_041987885.1 Pseudobdellovibrionaceae bacterium
TTATTCATTATAAATTATTATCTATTGTCAGTTTGAAATTGATGCTATGGGCTTATAAGACTTTAGTTATTGTCTTCATTGATTCTGATTTTGTGACATTATTAATTCAATTATCCCTCGGGCTAATCAAATAATGTTTAGAAGATTTCCGATTTGGATAACGAATATTAATTCATTTATACCATTTAACAGCCACCATTAGATTCAAAATTATACGTTGAAATTTATTAATTTCTTCGCTTTTAACCATTTTTAACATGAGGGTTAGGAATTGGTTCGAAGCTTTGAGAATCTACAAATGATTGATGTAGGGATTCGTTTTAGATGCTTAATGTACTGCTGCGAGTGAGTGCGCTGTAAGTATCTTACTACATATTTTCCTGCATCTTTGTTTATGTTTTTATTCAAATTTACAATAAATATACAAATAAAATTATTAATTTTCAAATTTTAATAGAAATAAAGAGGTACAAAAAATAAGAAGAAATATAGCTATCTCATTTTATTATATTTAATTCATATTTAAATGATTTTTGTGGCAATCTATTATATTATTTTTTTGCCACTTATTTTTTTTCATTTTTTCGGGGTTTTGGGGTTTTGGG
>JBHIVS010000366.1:0-603 GCA_041987885.1 Pseudobdellovibrionaceae bacterium
CCCAAAACCCCAAAACCCCGAAAATATGAAAATATAATATAATAATAAATAGTATATTACTTAAGTGATAATGTTGATTTATTCCATTTTAATGCAAAACCTAATTTTATTAAAACTAATTATATTATAATATTAAAATTGCTTTTCATGTTTACATTTGTTATCCTCATTGAATGTCAGTATTATTAAATACCCTATTTCTCTGTGCCTCCAACTTAGCTTAACTTGGGGAACTATCTAATGGCTTCTTTATACTTGCCCTTCTAGGTTTTGGAATACCACCTGCTCTGTTAACAATTTTCGAGAGGTACTAAGAATCTCCCTCATCCAACATTTTACTTAAGGGTGATTGGTTTTAGTCCAGTCGCTTTGATACTGATATTGTCTGTGCGTCCATTGCTGACGCTAAATCCCTAAAAGCAAGCTATTACAAATTTTGTGTATTCTTAATTCTGTCCAAAAGCTATTCTTCTCTTGATTCCATTTGTTGAATTGCTAATTTGTTAGTTTCAATTCTGGATGCTTCATAATCAAGTTTTTGTAAGTAATTATCTTGACTTCTTTTGACTTTTGCATCCCAGACATTTTCTAAAGAAGATCGGA
>JBHIVS010000367.1:0-602 GCA_041987885.1 Pseudobdellovibrionaceae bacterium
TCTCGTTGATATGGCTCGAAGTCTTGCTTCTTTTCTGAATTTTTATAGACTGTTCTGCGTCGGGCTTGCATTTTGAATCCTTTGCTGCTTGCGGTGAATCCTAAACTATTGACTCTATTAGGGCTAGAGAAGAAATATGTAGTTTCTGGATCAACCTGAACATATTTCCAACCGGTATGGGACCATCTACATGGAACAAGTTGAAGTTATTCTTCTGGCATTCCTTTCTATGCTCTGCCCTTGGCAGCTTGCAAATTCATGGCTGCCATAGCGCTGCTTCTAGGATTTTAGAATCCACGTGAATTCTCAGTTCTTGTTCTGACATAACGGTTGCCTTAGAAAGTTCTATTAAATTTGCTACTATATCCTTATGGTTTTTCTAGAATTTGTTGTTTTTCTATTTGATCAACTACATGTTGAGACATTCTTTGTCCAAACTAGTGAGGAGTTAACTCCATCTTGAGATAGTCTATTTATAAAATGTAAATAATAAAAATTATAATTTATATCTTCCGAAATAAAATAAAAGTTAAAACAATATAATATAATTAATATTTTCAAATGTTTGGGGTTTTGGGGTTTTGGGGTTTTGGGGTTTTGGG
>JBHIVS010000368.1:0-600 GCA_041987885.1 Pseudobdellovibrionaceae bacterium
CCCCAAAACCCCAAAACCCCGAAAATATGAAAAATGAATTAAATTTTGAAATTATATTTTAGATAAATAGATACTTGTGTTAACCATATTTATTTTGGTAAACAAATTCAAATGATTGGGGCTACCTTGGAATTCAGATTATGATTTTCGAAATTTTCGCTTACTCTTCCCCAATCAATTGCGTCCCAGTAATTATCGATATATTCTTTATCCGATTCACCATCATGTTATTCAAAGTAGGCGTGTTCCCACAAATCTAAGCAGAGTATTGGTATATAGGTGATCTGCTACACACCGGCCATCATAGTATTATCTTAGTTATTAGTTTGAGTGATAATCAACTTGCCAGTTCCATCGGCCATACTAATACCAAGCCATACCCACCCTGGCAAAAAACGTGATTATACAACCTTTTTAAACGCTTCTTTACGCGTAAGTGATCGTAAGCATCCTGTATATCACGTAGAGCATTTTCGAATATCTCTCTCGCGTTAAACAGGGCGTCGCCTCCTCCGAATAAATCTAATTCTTTCGTGCAGGTCTTATCTCAGCCCTTCACCGCAAAGGCTAATGATCCTTCACAGGTTTCAACTCTCTTTG
>JBHIVS010000369.1:0-592 GCA_041987885.1 Pseudobdellovibrionaceae bacterium
CCCAAAACCCCAAAACCCCTTAAAAATGAAAAAAAAGATATAAACAATCTAGATGATTTGTTAAAATATGTGATAAGATATAAAATAAAAAATAAAAAAAGTTAAAAAGATATATAAAATTTGTATAAAAAATATAAAATTTGATAAATTACCGAATTATATAGATTATTAGTGACATAATATTACAATTTAATTAAATTCAAATATAGAATATTTTATAAGTGACATTAAATATAATGGAATTGAATGTAATATCTACAAACTAAAAAAATGAATAAATTCAATTTTCAGTTTGTATTTCAGTAAGATTCGGTACAATATCGGATTCGTCTAAATGTTACTTGTTAGGATCTAATGGAAATCGAAATATTTCTTAAGCTGACCATCCTCTGTTGGCTCATCGTCTTGGAAAATTCCTCTGAAAATAGAAATGACAGTTTCACCAAACATCTCAGTGAGCACACCGTGCCCATGTCTTCTACCCATATCATGTTAGCCTTTATATTAGTGATTACCTTGTTTTAAGAAAATACCATATCCGTGAAATTTATCATTTTACCACCCTCCGCTGTAGATACTTCCAGAGTTGTAT
>JBHIVS010000370.1:0-316 GCA_041987885.1 Pseudobdellovibrionaceae bacterium
CCCAAAACCCCAAAACCCCAAACATTTGAAAAAGTAATTAATATAATTGTGCAAAAATCCAAAATTATTATTAACTTTATAATATGACCTTTTATTAATATAATTAACATTTCAATTTTTGTATTTGTTTTATTTTTCAATTTGTTGATTAGTTTCACTTAAAATGGCAGTTGATTTTTGTATTTTGGTTTTAATTCTGAATACATCTGGAAAATAAATCCGATATGATCTTATCATTATTGATAGAACTTAGACAAAATATTTTGATTGTAATTAAACTGATCTTACTTATACTATTGCTTGATCTTATCCTTAT
>JBHIVS010000370.1:326-597 GCA_041987885.1 Pseudobdellovibrionaceae bacterium
ACGGTTATTTGGAAAGTGATTATCTGACACTATAATTTTAATAATTATTATGAGTGAATAGGTTGCCGCCCATTACTCCAACGCCCATTCCTTCGACGCTTGCTCCAAAGCCTAAATTTATAACATTTGGTGCTGTAAATTAGGACATGGAATAGTTGTTGTATGATGCTCGAGCAACTTCTTTGCGTGTTGTAGCACTAGCACCGATCTTTGAAAGATTACTATTGCTCGAGTAAGTAAATTATTATGAATTGTGAAGATTATAATTGCA
>JBHIVS010000371.1:0-595 GCA_041987885.1 Pseudobdellovibrionaceae bacterium
AAAGGGGTTAAAAATAGTCATTACTAGTTCACACCTGAAAAAATGCGGTATAGCTCAAAATGCACAATAATTAATAACTATTATTAATTTTGATACTCATCAGAAAATCCAAAATCCCAACAATTCAGCTTATAGGAACCAACCTTTTATAACATCAAAAAGCTTGTTTTACAAGAAATGTGGAAGGTTTAGAAAGAAATCTAAACTAGATTTGACGGATATTTAATCGGTAATAATGTTTGTGTTGATTGTCTGACTGTGAAGAATTAGTGGGGGTTACTCATAGGGGATGATGGGGTTTGTTTTAGTGTGGTTATTGTTTTATTAAATTTTGCCATTCAACATCTTACTTTTGATATTTCCTTCTTTGTCGTAAAATGTACCGTTCAAAAAACTATCATCCTTGAACTCTCCTACAAACTTACTTCCATCAGTGGTGATTTCTGTTCCTTGCCCATTGGGTTTCCCACCCTTCCATTCCCCTGAATACTTTGTCCCATCAGGTAAAGTCATAGTTCCTTGCCCATTCGGTTTCCCATCCTTGAATTCCCCAACATAGTTACCTCCATCAGATAAAGTCATAGTTCCTTGCCCA
>JBHIVS010000372.1:0-593 GCA_041987885.1 Pseudobdellovibrionaceae bacterium
GTCACGCACTGAAACGGGCACCTGGGTTTTGTCTGGCGACGACCGGTCATCGGTCTGACCCCGCAGCACCGTCTCAATAGCACCAATCGGTCTGCTCATCGGGTAAAACCGACGGGGACCCCAAAACCCCAAAACCCCGAAAATATGAAAAATCTGAAACTAAAAAACATTTTGTTATTTTATTGTATGGTATTATGTATGTTTTAAATAAAAATGTGATTGCTAAAATATATTGAATTGATTCAAGAATGATAAATAAACAATGGTTGTTTCATTTTACATTGACTTGATTATTCATATATTTATTAATCACTATTGTTTTGATGCGTCATACGCTATCCATTGTCTTCATTTATTGTGGGATGGGACCATGTTTACCCAGTTATAGTAGTGTTATTTTTTATTTCCATGATCAAATGAATTGTGATAGTTTTTCCATGTGTAATTATCCAAATTCATCTGAAGCTTTTGATCAAGATAAGTATGCATCTTAACATCAGCATATCTGTACTTGAGCTCAATATTGTTGTGGAATGGAATTGTTGAGAATGGCTGGAACAGATCTGGATCAACAGCCTTAGCCTTGGGCATAG
>JBHIVS010000373.1:0-591 GCA_041987885.1 Pseudobdellovibrionaceae bacterium
AAGTCATCCATGGTCACAGCGCTTTTGCCTGTTGAATCAGCGCGGTCAAGCATTTCTTGGAGCTCTTAATCTGTCATTGTCTCGCCTAATTCCTTGGCAACTCTTCTCAGATTTCGTAGGGTAATCACACCTGAGTTATCATCGTCGAATAATCTGAATACTTTTGAAATATCGTCACGTGAATCCTTGTCACTCATACGGGCGGTCATCATATCCAAGAATTCTTCAAATTCAATTGATCCGGATCTGTTTCTATCGAGGTCGGAGATCATTTGGAAAATAGTTTGATTTTTGGCATCAAATCCAAGAGAGGTCATTGCTGCTTTTAGCTCTTTTGGATCAATTGAACCACTGCCATCAGTATCGAATAAATCGAAAGCCTCTTTGATTTCTTCAATTTCATCTTCGGTAAGACCTGGGCGCTCAAATTTTTTAGCGTTGAAAGATTTTGCTTTGGACATTTTTGTTTGAGAATTAGTTTTAAATTTAAATTATTAATATTTCTTTGTGAAACTTCATAACATAAATTTTGAATATTTTACATTTAGTTTTACATTTATTTCAAATGTGTGGGGTTTTGGGGTTTTGGGG
>JBHIVS010000374.1:0-590 GCA_041987885.1 Pseudobdellovibrionaceae bacterium
CCCAAAACCCCAAAACCCCGAAAATATGGAAAAAATATAGAAAATGAAATATAGAAATATATTGAAAATATGAATTACATATTAAATATACATCATATATATTATTATTTTAAACTTTTCTAAAAAATAATTAATCAATTAATGGTAGATTCTTTATCACTTTTTGATCATTATGGTGGTTAGTAATTGTTAACTGGTGAAGGAAATTAACAAGATTAAGAGTGGTTTTATGAACAAATTCTTAACACTATGTTGGCATTTATTTAGGAAAATCTGTATGACTCCCACAATCACCTATCCGTTGGTAATCCACATAATATTATGCAAACTTTTCCATCAAGACCAATAGTTGGTGACGCTCAATCTGATCAGGACTAATAAGTAATAGATAAAGCAAAAGAATTAAAAGGACTTTTCAATTAATGGCCTACTTATGACATTTATACGCTTAATTTTTATGTTAAGGGCAAGAATTTCTGGAGAATGATGGGATACCTTTTCCTTTACCCTAATTTACTATTCTAAATCTTGGGTCTCCCAATACAGATGTTTAAAGTGTGGTACTTTGGGTAGCTTAGAGGCAATTTTGA
>JBHIVS010000375.1:0-589 GCA_041987885.1 Pseudobdellovibrionaceae bacterium
CACATTGTCTTTGTCCTCGGACATATAAACGCTATAACTTCAATTTTTTATAATATTGTTTGTTTTCCCAATTGCGGGTCTTTTAAAGTCCCGTAGCTCAGTTGGTTAGAGCGCTACACTGATAATGTAGAGGTCGGCAGTTCGAGCCTGCCCGAGACTACTAATTAAGGCGGCTGGCAAATCGCTTATGGCTGATGGCAAAAAAGTCAACAGCAATTAGCAAGAAGCCAACAGCACCTAGAGGGGGAATTAGCTCAGCTGGCTAGAGCGCCTGCCTTGCACGCAGGAGGTCAAGGGTTCGACTCCCTTATTCTCCACCATCATAGATGGTTTAATTTTAAAAAAGCAGATAGAGCCAAAAACAATATTTGCGAATTAGATCAGAAGTAGAATTAAGATCATTGACATTAACGGTAAAGACATCACAAAGAGAAAACCGAGCACTTATAAGTGCTTGAGTAACCTAAAAATAGGAAAGAAATCGTTAAGGGCGTATGGCGGATGCCTAGGCTTTCAGAGGCGACGAAGGACGTGGTAAGCTGCGAAAAGCTGCGGGGATTGGCACACACGAATTGATCCGCAGATGTCC
>JBHIVS010000376.1:0-589 GCA_041987885.1 Pseudobdellovibrionaceae bacterium
CCCAAAACCCCAAAACCCCGAAAATATGAAAATGTTAAGCAAATTTAAAATTTAGGTAAAATTAAGAATATTCTGAACATTTTACTATAGTTAAACAGTAAAACAAATATAATCGTTATAATTTATAAGCAGTTAAATTAGTGATATTTCAGTTTTTAATTTTAAACTTGTTAAAAACAAAATCAATTTTTAATTTTTAGCTAATTAATTATTAAACAAATATACTACAATAGTTTTTCGAACATAACGGACACTTTATAACTTACTAATGAAGCAATAATTCCAAATCGATAGTAGATCAATGAAATCAAGTCAGAATACTCCTTCGAAGTTCTAAAATCAAAGAATCCAAAGATCAAGTATTGGAGGGTTCAACAATAGTCAGAAGCATATAGAATTGCATGATGGAAGCAGCAGTGAAGATGAGTAACTTCAGGATAATGGTCAATTAATTGATTTGATGTCCCAATGGGATCAGATTGACTGCAACAAAATTAAGGAGACCAAAACTCTCAAGCCAGTAAATGATCATATGAAAGATGAAGAACTCGCATTAAAAATGACGCTGGAAGTAGAACTGGAGCAACTC
>JBHIVS010000377.1:0-588 GCA_041987885.1 Pseudobdellovibrionaceae bacterium
TAAAATAATGCTCTGGAAACAAACTTCATCTTCAACCTCCTAAATATGAATTTACCGGATTTGTTCTTGTCTTTTCAATAACAATATACTAGTGTGTGTTAAAGATCACAAAAAAACCCTCTATAAAGAGGGTTTTTTAAATATTCCCGGCGATGACCTACTTTCTCACGCTAGTCTCCCGCGCAATATCATCGGCGCGATAGGTCTTAACTGCCGTGTTCGGGATGGGAACGGGTGTTGCCCCTATGCTATGGTCGCCGGAAAGCTTCAATAAAAGCTTTGGAGATTGACGTAGTGCTCATTTTACAAAGAGAATAATTTGATAAAGTCGTTCGGCATATTAGTACTGCTCGGCTGAATGTGTTACCACACTTACACCTGCAGCCTATCAACGTTGTAGTCTACAACGAGCCTTATTACCTTACGGTAGGGAGATCTTATCTTGGGTCAGGTTTCGCGCTTATATGCTTTCAGCGCTTATCCTTTCCGAACATAGCTACCCAGCGGTGCCATTGATATGACAACTGGTACACTAGAGGTTCGTCCACTTCGGTCCTCTCGTACTAGAAGCAGATTCCCTCAAATCTC
>JBHIVS010000378.1:0-588 GCA_041987885.1 Pseudobdellovibrionaceae bacterium
CCCAAAACCCCAAAACCCCAGAAATATGAATTATGTATGATATTAAAATTGTGTTTAATTTATAAATGCCATACTTGAAGAAGTTAATTAATTTTAAATAACAAGGTTAAATTTTTACTATTATAATGGAAGAGAAAATCTTTTTGGCCAGAGTTGCTGAACAAGCTGAGCGATTCGAAGACATGGTTGAATTCTTGACATAAGCTATTAATGCAAAGAGTGGAGAGGACTTCACAATTGACGAGCGAAATTTACTTTCTGTTGGATTCAAGAACCTTATTGGATCACAAAGAGGAGCTATCAGGACCATTGGTGCCATCGAGTAAAATCCAAAGTACCAAAAATTCTCAACAGCTTTGGGAACATATAAAGAGAAGATTGAAAAAGAGCTCTATGACAAATGCATCACTATTGTTGAGATTGTCAAAAATAAATGCCTAGGCCTTGCTGCTGAAGATGAATCCAAAGCATTCTTCCAAAAGATGATCGGAGACTACTACAGATATGTTGCTGAATCAGCCCACGGCAACACTCTTGAAGAAGTGAAGGCAGGTGCCTTGGAAGCATACTAGAATTCTGATAAATATT
>JBHIVS010000379.1:0-583 GCA_041987885.1 Pseudobdellovibrionaceae bacterium
GAGATGGAGAAGCATCATTGAGGCGGCCAAAAGTGTAAAGCATACAAAAAGAGATGTGGCTAGAGTGGCAAAGCAGCACACCGAGCATCGATCCCTTGTTTTGCTAGTGCAGCATCCCAAAAGTGCTACTGTAAGAGAGACAAGGCCAGCTATAAGAGTAATCACATACAATAGAGACCCAGAAAATAGCCCTGATGCAGTACCTCCAGGCCCTCTATTTTCTAAAGTTACATAATCTTCATCACGCTCCCCTCCAAGAATAACCGAGCCAGAAAACAAGCATATACTGACATATACCGTAAAAACCCCAGCCAAGCACAGCATGGTACTACACCCAACAAGAAACCTAGCTGAGACATCTTATTTAAACCAACTTAGAAAACAACAAAGCATGTTATTGTATTTTCCGATTCGAAATAGAAATTCGATTTAATATTTCAAATTATAATTAATTAATAATTTGCACAATTTTTAATCAATTGATTCTGATAAATATATAGGTAATTTGTATTGATAAATATTAAATTTGAATTTCTAATTGTCTATTTTATTTTTCATATTTCTGGGGTTTTGGGGTTTTGGG
>JBHIVS010000380.1:0-584 GCA_041987885.1 Pseudobdellovibrionaceae bacterium
CAGTAACCTCACCAATCTTGGTCTTACCATGTTCCTTCATGAATGCTCTAACTTCATTTTGTCTATTGTTTACTATATCTCCCATTTTTTCCTTGAGAGTTGAAGAGAAGCACCGTCTTTAAGTCTATATTTCAATAAAAGTCAAAATAACGTAAATTAACATCAATTCATCATATATTTTATCTTAATAACGTCAACCAAAATAAATATTAAAGAACAATCATCTTGTGTATCATTTTTGATAATTTGATAATAAGTAAGTAAAATTATTGTTCTATATATGCTATTATATGCTATTCTTACTACTTATATATTAAAGAATATGTAGAAGTAAAATACAATTATATGCTACTTCTTTATATGTACAATTATTCTAATTATTTTTACCTACCGTTGATCTTAGTTGGAAAGCGGCTCTTTGAAGCATTTTTAAATTTATTTGATTTAATTGTTTATATTAATAGATACAAGATATGGAAATAAAAAAACATTTAATTTTATCCATAAATTCAATATATCCATAAATTCCAGTTTTGTATCTAAATCCATATTTTTCATATTTTCGGGGTTTTGGGGTTTTGGGG
>JBHIVS010000381.1:0-583 GCA_041987885.1 Pseudobdellovibrionaceae bacterium
CCCAAAACCCCAAAACCCCTTAAAAATGAAAAGAAATAAAAATTTATAAAATTTTACCAGTAATCGTTAATATTGACAGAATAATAATATTTTAATATAATTTTAGCAAAAATGAAATATTTTGTCATATTAGCTCTTTTCGGATTATTGGAAACTGAAGCAGTTTAGTTGTCCAAGAAACATCATCATAAGCATCATAATTTTAGTAAATCAAAGCACTTTACAGCACCTTACTAAAGACTTCATCAAATTAGTGCTGATCCGTCAGATTAGAATCCATTTGCTGAAGGTGGGGCTTATACTCCAGCAGAGAGTGGATGTCTTGATGAAGAAGCTCCTGATTTTGAGAAACCTGATGGTTCTTATTTTAGATGCTATAAATAGCCATGGAGTATAGGTAATCACAATGCATCTCATCATGATGTCTGGAACGGTGGTTAACCTATAGGATATGGAGTATCATTGGTTCAGAAATCAGCTCAACCTACTGATTAAAATCCCTATACTGATGGTGGCGCATATCATCCAAGTACAAATGGATGCCTCGATGAAGATGCTCCAGATTTTAAGGCCCCAGGTAGTT
>JBHIVS010000382.1:0-575 GCA_041987885.1 Pseudobdellovibrionaceae bacterium
TCGGACAATACGATCCATTCTGTGAATATTGGGTTGCATTAGACGAATTCTTTGGCAAGCAATGGACTCAGGGCCTTGCACTAACCACAATATATGTTTGCTTTGCTGGTTTCTGGATCATTTTAGTATTTGTCCTTTACTCCATAGATTTTATCAAATCAATGTCATTGGGAAGCACAGCAGACATAATTAGATATGGTGAATACACTGAAGCAGGGTCAGCAGTTGCCTGAATAAATCAACAAGGGATGAAGGAAACAATAAGATAACACCATTTACAAGAGTACAATTAGAATATATAACACATATAACACAATTGGAATATTGCAATCTATCGAAAAACATCAATATCAATAAGTTATGACCTTTCTTTGCTTTTATAAAAACCTAATACGTTGAATTATCCCTTAGCAAAAGCACAGATTAATCTATAAAAAAATAAAAAGCAAAATTCAGAATAGATTAGGGTCTGTCTTTATTGTTTATTGAGAAGATAATTGCAAAATTAATTGATAAGTTATTAAAATAAAATCAAATTTAGCATTTTCATATTTTCGGGGTTTTGGGGTTTTGGG
>JBHIVS010000383.1:0-581 GCA_041987885.1 Pseudobdellovibrionaceae bacterium
CCCAAAACCCCAAAACCCCTTAAAAATGAAATAATTCAGTTAATTTTTAGGTTATAATGATTTAAATAGTCAATTTTAACAGAATATTGACACAATTATATAATAAGAGACAAACTTTTAATTATATCAACAAATTCACTTTAAACAATTTAATTTATAATTATTTAAAATGAAATATTCCTTAGTTATTGCTGCTTTGATCACATAAAATAGTGCTCATAAGCTTAATCTTACAAATTATGTGAGATACGATCCTCCACATGAGCCATTACCAGATCCTCTTCATAATCATAAAATCAATAGAATCTAATCTGTTGCTGGTCCAGATGTTACTGATCAAATTGGTAGATCTGTACATGATGCATCTATGAGAGCAGGTGAAGCCAACCCAGAAATTAGAAGAGATCTTGTTTCAGGTGGCAATCATCCAGCATCATTTGTTCCAGATTTTTAACCAAGCTCTGCACCACCATCATCTGGACATGAAGGTGAAGCATAACATGCATTGAATGGTCTTAAAGCTAATGCTAAAAAGGCTGCTGAGGAATAAAAGAAAGCTGCAAAGGAAGCTAAATCTGATG
>JBHIVS010000384.1:0-577 GCA_041987885.1 Pseudobdellovibrionaceae bacterium
GTCGAGGAAGTATCTTCCACCATCTTCACCCATGCCGCCAAGGGTCTGGCATACGTCGAAGAGAAGACCTCCTGAAATGTACTCAAGCAAAATATAAACCAAATTATTGATAGTTCTTCCGCTTGGCTTTTGAACAGTTCCATCTGAGCCCCAACCAATAATATTGACAATATTTTCGTGCTTGAGTCCCTAAAGAATCTAAATCTCATTCTCTACGGACTTGATTGAGTCTTAATCACGTTGAAGGAATTCTTCTCTTAGGAGTTTTAAAGCTACGACCTTTTTAGGATCAGCGAGATTTCTGGCCATGTATACCTTGGAGGTATTGCCTTCTCCAAGGGAAGAGAGAATTTCGTACTCGTTATTGAATACTGGATGCTTCAATTTCTTTGGGTCCATTGGTAGCGTAAGTTTCAGGTAATTAATAATAATTAATCAATAATTTAAATTGCAAAAAGATAAAATTATGATATTCACCGGAGCAATAGAATTTAGGTAAATTATCGCAATCATTATAATGAATTTAAAATATATTAAAAAATAATTATTCATATTTTCGGGGTTTTGGGGTTTTGGG
>JBHIVS010000385.1:0-574 GCA_041987885.1 Pseudobdellovibrionaceae bacterium
CCCAAAACCCCAAAACCCCAGAAATATGAACAATCCTACAAAATTAAGGTATAAATCAATGAAATATATTATTATAAAAATAAATGCAAGGATGAAACATATAAAAGAAAAGTAAAAACAAAATAAATTTCCCCCATTAAATATGCATAATCAATGCGAAGTTTAAAATAAATGCAAATTTAGCAAATAAAAAAAAGATGTAGAATTTGGTCAATTCAATTAAATAAAAGTATTATTTAAATTACTATGAACTATGAATGAATGGACTTCACTCAATTAATCTTACGCGGTTTACATATTACTCAAATATCTTTTGTTTTCTCAGAACTTTTCAAAATTGCTCAATAATACAATTAATTAGGAAGTCTTACTCCTAGCGCGCTAAGATCCTGTAGCAACTTGACTTTAGCAGCGGCTTCTTCCTTTTTGGCCAGAACAGCAGTTTCCGCAGATGCAACTGGGGCAGCTTTAGCTACTGGTGCCTTGGATGCCTTCACTAAAACAGCAATCTTTGGTTTAGCAGTTGCTGGTGCTTTTTTCTTCTCTTCCTTATGATGTTTCTTATGATGCTTAG
>JBHIVS010000386.1:0-572 GCA_041987885.1 Pseudobdellovibrionaceae bacterium
CATATTGCTTCTGTTAGTTCGATTAGTACGTCGACTAGCCACTGCAAATGGGGTCTAACTATTCAAAACATCTCTCATATTTTGGATCGCATGGTCACGTTTATCACTTGAAAGAAGTTGAGGGTTTAATTCTAAACTTGGCCTTGCATTTTCAGATTGCATTATATCGCCTCTATTTAAATGTTTATTCTTCTATAATATTTTGTTAGCAGACCCTATGGTTTGTATGAGCGATTGTGCTGACGTCTATTAATTTTCCCAATGTTATTAGTCTTAATATAAGGGTCTTTCATTTGGATTTCCTGCTGCCATCATTTGTGCCATTTTCTGAGCATCTGATATTGGATTAATGGCATTTAGCATCTATCCCTATATTTAACTAAATGCTAATGAATCTCGATCGAATGTGCTGTTAGCACCTATTAGCTGATTTTAATCATTCATGTTTTTATTTTTTCAAAATTAACAAATAATAAAGTTTTAATTATTTATTGATCATATTTATTAATCGATTGTATTGTTTAATATTTATTTTTCTTTGTTTCATATTTCTGGGGTTTTGGGGTTTTGGG
>JBHIVS010000387.1:0-572 GCA_041987885.1 Pseudobdellovibrionaceae bacterium
CCATTTGGAACTAATACTATTTTACCTTCAGCGAAGTTTGTTTTCACTGGATTTGTTACATCACCTCCATAAAGAGGGTTATTCCAGAACATTGATTAAAATTTTTTTCCACTTGCTCCTTCTTAATACTTATCAAAACCAGGCATCTGAGCCATAATGGCCATAAGAGTTTTCGCATCAATATGATCAACCTTTGGCCCAGGAGGAGTTGGTGGTGTTGGACTCTTACCTTTGGTTGCAAAGACAATAATGACGATAATTATTAATACTATAAATGAGATACCACCAATCATAGCTATCTTCTTCTTTCTTCCGGTATCTTCGTTCGGGTGCTTCCACGCTTTCTCCTTGCTCGCAAGAGACTATGAATCCTTCGACGATGCTGCATCGGGGTTTACCTAATGCTTGCTCTGATTATACATATTTAATAATACCTAAAAATCAAAATTATAAGATTATAATATTTATCATATTGGAACAAATAAGAGCATATATATTCACAGTAATTATTTCAATAAGATTAAAAAAGAAATATATTTATTTTCATATTTTCGGGGTTTTGGGGTTTTGGG
>JBHIVS010000388.1:0-571 GCA_041987885.1 Pseudobdellovibrionaceae bacterium
CTTGAATAATTCTATTCCTTTCAGCTATAATCATGTTTTTCTTTTAATGTCTCCACCCATTTAATGTTTTCCATCTCAAAGCAAGAAGTTCTTCTGGTACATGAGCAGTTCTTTCACGCTTTTGATAATACGTTCTTACAGTTTCCATCAGTACTGGCTCAAGTTCTTCAACATTAAGTCCAAGTGAATTCATTGCTTCAAGAGTTCTTGGACTATTTAATCTATGACTGATCCCTTTTGAATCTTATTCATCATTTAAATCTACTTAAAGAATGTTCAAAACCACTTAAGATTACTGATTGGGGTCATCATTAGCCGTTGGCTACTATCTCGTATTATCTTAAGACATTTTATTTTTTATTTTATTTTATAAACAGTAATTAAACTCTTTATTAAATTTTAATTTAATTGAAATAAATAAATAAAACAGGAATAATAAAAAATTAATTAATACAACTTAATTATCTATCCAATACAGTTTAACATGGATTTATACATATATATCTTATATAAAATTTAGTCATATAATATATCCTATTTCTTCATATTTCTGGGGTTTTGGGGTTTTGGG
>JBHIVS010000389.1:0-571 GCA_041987885.1 Pseudobdellovibrionaceae bacterium
CCCAAAACCCCAAAACCCCGAAAATATGAAATAAGATAAACAAAAATAAGGAATAAATATTGGCATATTCATAAACAAATTTAATATAACTGATAAAACAACTTCATGATTAATTTTGATTTATTTCTTCAATAACGATTGGGTGATTTTCTTCTTAATGGAGATGACTAAGGTGGAGCTTGTTGTATTGGTGCGTATCTCTCCTGGCTGGCACGTATAGTGCTACCAAGTTCACTCACTCCACCTTTATTTCTTAGTGGAGTTTGTGGTCTTAAATAACCTGCACCAGGAGCGGTTAGGAATGGATTACCATCTTGATCACCATAAGCAGCCGCTGCAGATGGTCTATCCTCGCCTATAAAGGCTGAAGATCTTCTCAATCTTTCTAGACCACCTATATCGTACCGGTCGTGAATAGTTCGTTCCACCAGTTTTGTCTTTGATTCTGAAAGGCCCTTGAACTAGTACTCTTTAAACTTTCTGACTGTATGTTTCATCTCAAGCTACTGACGTATCACAGCATCTGTTTCAACAGAAAGTTCCAGCTCTGTGGTCAAATCTGCATTTTGGT
>JBHIVS010000390.1:0-569 GCA_041987885.1 Pseudobdellovibrionaceae bacterium
AATATGAAACATCAGTTTAATGAGGGTTGTTTTGTTTTTTAAATTTGAAATACCTTTAACTAATAAATATTAATATATTGTTTGTTTGACTATAGCAAAAAAAATTATAATTGAAGGGTGCAAATAAGCTAACGCAGGCTCATTTACAAAAATCGGAGAGAGCAAAGAGCTTTCCCAGAGATCAGGCCTCCAAAATGAATCGGTCAAAGTTAATGAATCAACCCCAGTGAACTTGATAAAGTTCATTATCCACGACGGGTGGGATGAGTTCACAAGCGTACATGGAATTGAAGTTGCATGAATATTACAATATATAATTAATATGTATCGAAATGAAAGATTTGTAATACTGATATGACGATGCGATAAATGCATATTAAAAGAACATTCTATAAAATAAATATCAATTTAAAAATGACCTTATTTTCATAATTTTACCCAAATTTCCAAATAGTCTACATGTCTTCACTTTAGCAACGAATAAGTTGATTAAACGTTGACATTTAATTTTGTTTCACTTAATTTATTTTTCAATATTTTTCATTTTTAAGGGGTTTTGGGGTTTTGGG
>JBHIVS010000391.1:0-569 GCA_041987885.1 Pseudobdellovibrionaceae bacterium
AGGTAGCGAAATTCCTTGTCGGGTAAGTTCCGACCTGCACGAATGGTGTAACGATTTGGGCACTGTCTCAACCTGGAGCTCAGCGAAATTGAAGTGTCGGTGAAGATGCCGGCTACCCGCGGCAGGACGAAAAGACCCCGTGAACCTTTACTACAACTTAGCATTGGATTTTGGTTATGCATGTGCAGGATAGGTGGGAGGCTTTGAAACTCGGACGCTAGTTCGGGTGGAGCCAACCTTGAAATACCACCCTTGTATTGCGGAAGTTCTAATCCCGACCCGTGAATCCGGGCGAGAGACAGTACTAGGTGGGTAGTTTGACTGGGGCGGTCTCCTCCTAAAAGGTAACGGAGGAACCCAAAGGTTCCCTCAGCACGGTCGGTAATCGTGCGAAGAGCGCAAAGGCATAAGGGAGCTTGACTGCGAGGCTGACGGGCCGAGCAGGTACGAAAGTAGGGCTTAGTGATCTGGTGGTTCCGTATGGAAGGGCCATCGCTCAACGGATAAAAGGTACTCCGGGGATAACAGGCTTATCTCCCCCAAGAGTTCACATCGACGGGGAGGTTTGG
>JBHIVS010000392.1:0-568 GCA_041987885.1 Pseudobdellovibrionaceae bacterium
CCCAAAACCCCAAAACCCCAGAAATATGAAAATGAAGGAAAATTATTGCTCAGAATATAATGGCAACAAATGCAAAAATCTGAAAATAGGAATAATTGAAATGTGACGCGATGAAATTAAATATTATAAATTGTAATGAAATTTAAAAATGGAAAAAATACAAATATTTCGAGCTATGTAAAAACACGATTTAATTTTGAAAAAAACATCATAAAATTTTTTGAGGATCATTATCTCTTAAACAACGTAAGATCTATTAAAATTTTTAATTAAGCATCAATGGTGATACTTTTTCAGACTGCATTTTGAGTCTATGATATCTGTCAGTTGTGTAGTAGATGAGATCATTGAGCAGTCTCATTGGCGGCCTTCTATTCATCTCTCAAGGCTTTTTCGGCAGCGATGTACTTTTCGTTCTCCTCCTTGATCTCATTGAACTTTTTCATGTTGAGATCGAAATTCGCAGACTTTTTCAAAGTGATAAGGAGCTTTGCTCTCTTAACCAATCTTACTGGAGCATCTTGAACACCGTCGTTTCTCTCTCCACCTTTCTTATCCCGATTTCTTC
>JBHIVS010000393.1:0-567 GCA_041987885.1 Pseudobdellovibrionaceae bacterium
GTTCACTCATGAAGAAGGTTGGCAAACCTCAGCGGAACGAAAGTTCTTCTGAGGTTTGCCAGTCTTGATCGAAAGATCGGCTGTTGTTCTTTAACAATTTGTAGAGTCGAATCAGCGTTGCTGGCGGAAAGCATCAACAGATGCACCGTGCCGCTAGCAATGATTTTGATTGCGTCAACATAGACTTCAACTGAGCAAGGAATTGATTAGGTATGAAGAACGGCGTAACGCGTGAATACTCAAAAACAGTTTGGATCTAAGGATCTGAATTGAGTCCTTGACGACAGTGCAGTCAGCGATGTCAAAGTTATAGGGTCAAGTGACTAAGTGCATGTGGTGGATGCCTTGGCGATTACAGGCGACGAAGGACGTGATAGCCTGCGATAAGCTTCGGGGAGCTGGCAAATTAGCTTTGATCCGGAGATTTCCGAATGGGGAAACCCACCGCGCAAGCGGTAACTCTGACTGAATACATAGGTCATTGTGGCGAACCGGGTGAACTGAAACATCTCAGTAGCTCGAGGAAAAGACATCAACCGAGATTCCGAAAGTAGTGGCGAGCGAAAT
>JBHIVS010000394.1:0-568 GCA_041987885.1 Pseudobdellovibrionaceae bacterium
CCCAAAACCCCAAAACCCCGAAAATATGAAAAATATACTTAAAATTGATTTGAAATAAAATGTATTTGTGATTGTTTTGATTTAAAAATGTTATTTGTTTGTTTTGTTCCATAAATAGGTGACATCGGGTCTTAACATTTATAATTTAATAATTTATATTTTGTTAAATAAATAATTGCAATGAAATCATTGTTCTTAACTGCTCTTACTGCCGTAAACGCTCAGATAGAATTACTTCCAGTAGATTCTCCTTGCAAAAATAACTATAGTGGTTGCGAAACTGGTCTTTGTTGCGGTGCAGGTATTCTTACGACTGATTAGGATCCTGATACATTTGAATTCGCTCAAGACTATCAAAGTAAAATGATGTATGTGTGCTACCCAGAGATTACCTAAGAGGAGATGGACAATAATGTGGAGAAGAAATGGACAGATAAAGAGACTGATAAAGAATACTATATGTCATGCTCAAAACCAGATCCTGAGTCTGGACTTAAGTTGGCTGCCTCAGTCACCACTCTCTTGGTTGCTCTTGCTATTCTTTAATGATAAGAATGATAAGAAAACA
>JBHIVS010000395.1:0-567 GCA_041987885.1 Pseudobdellovibrionaceae bacterium
CCACTCTCTTAAAGGATCTTGTTGAGTTCGCAACCGTTACCTTCGATGAGCTTGACTTTGTTGCTTTCTCTGAGGTTGTCATGAATTTGGTAGGCAAACTCATTCATTTGGCCGTTGATCTCAACACCAATGAGCTTATCGTAGTCATCAAGGACTTTTGAAAAAAGTTCAGCAGTTCCTTAACCAACTTCGATAAGTATCTTTTTGTCTTGCAAAGACTCTTAGGCTACTGTCTTGAAGAACTCAATTTCCTTTATGAAGAGCTTGCCCATACAGTTGTTTTGGGCAGCTTCCGAGTAGATGGAGTTTCGCCAGACCAATGGGGAGATCGCTTCCCATACTGGGTTGGATTTGTCTTGGCTGTCTTCACTCATTTGTGGGGAAGGAATGGATTTTTCAATTGCAATTTTCATGATATGATTTGAGTACGTAGTTCTTTGTTAATCAAATATTTAATAATATTATAGAAAAATAATCAATCCGCGCTTAAGAACTTAAAATTAAAAAAGATTCATGAATTATTAAACACTCATTTTTTTCATATTTACGGGGTTTTGGGGTTTTGGG
>JBHIVS010000396.1:0-564 GCA_041987885.1 Pseudobdellovibrionaceae bacterium
CCCAAAACCCCAAAACCCCGAAAATATGAAAAAGAAATCGATGAATATTTTTTAATTTTGACTGATAAATGACAATGAAGTTGATTTAAATTGCATGCATGAATGTATATATCTATATTTCATCATTATTTTTCTATTTTTGCCAAGATGAGTGTTCATTTTCTAAGTCCCATTTTGTTATAGTTCAGGTCTATTCTTTTAGTGAATTCATTATACCCCTTTGGCTTGATCTACTCCTTAGTATTCACACCACTGATAAATTTAGGAATATCAGTTTCTTTACCATTAATTTAGATCTTTTGAACATCAGTGTTTTCCTATCTGAAAGCCATTGGGTGTATGATTTGAGCTGCGTTTTATTTTTCCTTGTAGGCCATTGTGTCTGTTGTTACCAGGTCTCTCTTTTCAAATGTTGTTAGCTCCTATCCATGACCAGTCAAGATGTGATGTGGTACGCCACGTTGATTGAATTCTACATTTTTAGCATAATCATTGTACTCTTTCTCTTCCAACAAATCTTATTAGGTCTTTTTTGGGATGTCATAGACTAACAAAGAATTGTTT
>JBHIVS010000397.1:0-564 GCA_041987885.1 Pseudobdellovibrionaceae bacterium
AGCGATGCGCCGAGGTAGTCAAACACCAAGGTGCGTTGTGCCGAGATGCGCAGGCTAATTCCACACATGCTTTAGAGCTGGACTCAGGCAAGAGGACCCGCCGAATTTAAACATATTACTAAGCGGAGGAAAAGAAACTAACAAGGATTCCCTCAGTAACGGCGAGTGAAGCGGGAACAGCTCAATGTGAAAATCTGCGGCTTTCAGCCGTCGAATTGTGGTCTGGGTTTGGTTTCTCAACGGGCACCGCGTGTAATTCGTTGTTGAGACAGCGAGCCGGAGAGGGTCATAGCCCCGTCCCGTGCGGTCGCCCCCACCAGGAACCCTTCCCGTGAGTCGTGTTGCTTGGGACTGCAGCGCTAACCGGGAGGTAATGTCCTTCCAAAGCTAAATATTTGCTCGAGACCGATAGCGAACAAGTACCGTGAGGGAAAGATGAAAAGAACTTTGAAAAGAAAGTGAAATAGTACGTGAAATCGTTGGAAGCAAGCGAACCGCTCTGTCTCCGTCCCGGTGGCCTCGCGCCACCAGGGCGGGCACGATCGGTCTGGGCCCCGCCAGCAG
>JBHIVS010000398.1:0-563 GCA_041987885.1 Pseudobdellovibrionaceae bacterium
CCCCGAAAATATGAAATATATTTTATATTCTTAATAATTCAAATGTGGTGAACCTTCCTCTATACGTAATAGGTTTTACATTTAAATTTCTAAGGTTAATTTATAATTGAAACCTCTATGAGTAAGTATTAAAAGTCATCATGTAAATTAAAGTTTGAAGAAGAGAATTATAGATAAAATCAATTTTAATTAAATAATAATATAACTTAAAGTTTAAAGCATTCAAAAATAATATGTCAGTGCAAACAACTGAGTAAAAGAAGGAAGAATTTCGTAAATACCTTGAAAAAGCAGGAGTCATCGACCAGCTCACCAAGGTGCTTGTTGGACTCTATGAAGAGCCTGAGAAGCCAGGAAATGTAATTGAATTCATCAAAAAGAGCCTCGGCGCACCATCAGATACTGATGTTGAGTAACTGATGTCCGAAAATGAAGAATTAAAGAGGCAAAAACTTGAACTTGAAAAGAAAATAGAAACTCTTTAACACGAGTTAGACTTAGAGAGAGCAAAACAAAACTGAGGAAAGTTCTTATGAGCCTTGTCTCAATTGACAAATACAAAT
>JBHIVS010000399.1:0-563 GCA_041987885.1 Pseudobdellovibrionaceae bacterium
CCCAAAACCCCAAAACCCCAAAAATATGAATTAAACAACGCTAATTTATTTTTCAATTCAGCTTTTAAATTCTCCATTTTCCCAATTGCCTTCCTCAACATTTCCTGATTTGACATAAACTTTTTTGCCCCATCCATTCTTCTTATCGTCTTTCCAGTGACCAACATAATAATTCCCATCACAATAAATTACGCGGCCAAATCCATTCCTTTTCTAGCCATTTTTGGCTTGACCTTCATAAAGATGATTATTAGGTTCCGCGAAAATTATTCGACAAATTCCTTAGACGGCACCAGTTTTTTAATTGACTTGACCATAAAAGTGTGTTTTCGCATTATTTGCAGTTTGTCCGTATTCACAGGCAAATTCAATTTGGTCAACTGAATTCTTTACCAGATCTGTCAGGCGAAGTGGGCCTAATTGGTTCCAAGTTTGTTTGACAACAGGGTTAACATCAACTTTTGATTCGAAATCTGAGCCTGGTTCTTTTTAAAGCATTTTTATTAATTAGGAGTTAAACTTCTGCATCAATTTTAGCTCATCTAATCTATCATCCTTGATAC
>JBHIVS010000400.1:0-563 GCA_041987885.1 Pseudobdellovibrionaceae bacterium
AGTACAGGTAGCATAACCAGAATTCGTTACACTGTAAAATAACCAACAAGCTCAAGTTGAAAAAGCTCCCTAACAGCCAAAAAAGGTTAAGAAGACCTTGAAAGCGAAGAAAGCTCAGCAATTTGAGAATGCTTTGAAAAACTGCTTGAAAGAGAACACAGCTCTACCATCTAAGAACCAGCTTAAGCTCTCAAAAAAAGTATTTAAGCCAAGCTTCGTACCAAACATTTGAACAATTCCATCTAAATTAAGGGGATTATAAAATGCTTGGTACGTTGCTGAATTCAATCAAACCTATTTAAGCAAAACACCAAGTTTTACCCAGGTATAAACAAAGTAATATAAGGTAAAGTATATACATAAAGAGAAGGAAAGAAACATAATTTTCGCGCCTTACTTATCAAGTATATATTATCCAGTAAGTCCAGTAATAATAATATACATAATAAGCAATAAATTATAATAAATTATTTAAGACAATAATATAATAAAATCATATAAAAAGCTTTGAAAATTGCCAAATCAACGATTTTTTCATATTTCTGGGGTTTTGGGGTTTTGGG
>JBHIVS010000401.1:0-561 GCA_041987885.1 Pseudobdellovibrionaceae bacterium
CCCAAAACCCCAAAACCCCAAACATTTGAAAAATAAAGTTATATTTACCAAAAATATTGATTAAATATAATGTTAATTGAAACAGCTTATTGAATCCTATTCCTTACTTCAAAATTTAATATTAAATTATAAAAAAATAAGTAAGAAATATTAAAATAACTTTTAAATATTACATGTCAATCAGATCAACTTTTCAGGTTGTAACCATGATTTCACTATTTGGTGGACTGTCTGCAGCCGAATAAGTAGGAGATTTCACCAAATGGAAAGACGGCCTGGGCACCAACGATTATGAAGCCCTATTCCAATCCTACCTAAAGGATGCGAAAACAACTATGTATACGGAAGACAAGGGAAAGTATGTTGAGACCTTTTCTGGCTCCAGTTACTTACCGCATCCTTATAATCCTACAGGAGAGGCCGGTGTGGTGTCTCAGGTTCTTCCTGGCAATGGTAAGCTAGTCGTAAATACTGTCAAGGATAATGGTGGTACGACTTAAATTGAATTTAATCACGGGAATGGGGCTTCGCTTAGTGTTACCCTGGACTCTAAGGATGTTA
>JBHIVS010000402.1:0-561 GCA_041987885.1 Pseudobdellovibrionaceae bacterium
CATAACATTTTCTGCAAATCATTTTCTCGCATTTGAACTTTCTGGCAAGATCAGCAAGGGATGGCTCGACCTTGATCTTACCATAACCACCGCCTCTAAGTCTAAGAACCAAGTGGAGAGTGGATTCCTTCTGGATGTTGTAGTCGGAAAGTGTTCTTCCATCTTCCAATTGCTTTCCAGCGAAGATCAATCTTTGCTGATCAGGTGGGATGCCCTCTTTGTCTTGAATCTTGGCCCTAAAATTAAGGAATTCGCAGTGAGTTTTTAAGCGCTAAAATCTGTTTAAAATCAATAAAAACTTACTTGACATTCTCAATGGAGTCAGCTGGCTCAACATCAAGAGTAATGGTTTTACCCGTCAGAGTTTTCACAAAAATCTGCATATTTATTTATCTAATAATGATAATAACTATAAAAATTCACAAACTTCTAATAAATATTTTTCGACACACTAAAATGCTAGAAAATATACCAATCCAATTATTTACTACATACACTTTCTTATCCAACGAGATTCATTCAGATCTTTTTTTCATATTTTCGGGGTTTTGGGGTTTTGGG
>JBHIVS010000403.1:0-561 GCA_041987885.1 Pseudobdellovibrionaceae bacterium
AATATAAGAGGGATATAAAAACTCTCGAATAAGAAAAAGTAGAGATGACTAAAAAATTATTCGAAAAGGACCTGTAATTAGAATCTCTCCAGTAAAATACCGCTACCGCCAAAACTGAAGTTAAAGAAGAGGCTGCCCCCATGCAACCAAACATGGAAGAACAAATACAAAAGCTCAAAGAACAAAATAAATAATTGACCATAAATACTTTTAAGTTGGTCTAAGAGAGTGGCTAACATAAAAAAGCTGCCAAAGCTCTTGAAAAGGAAAAAGAGGAAGCTGTATAAAAAATAGGAGAGATGGAGAAAATTATCCAAGGGCTGAAAGACTAGGTGTAGACGACTTGATCTTGAAAGTGAAAAAGATGTTATTAATTTCTGTGTCATTCCGAAAAATAATTATTATATATAAAATCTTAATCATAATTTTCAAATATGTTTGTTTAATGATATATATTCTATAAATAATTCTATATATATCTAAAATACTTCCATATAAAATACAAAATTCAAAATAAAAAAATAATAAAATTTCATATTTTCGGGGTTTTGGGGTTTTGGG
>JBHIVS010000404.1:0-559 GCA_041987885.1 Pseudobdellovibrionaceae bacterium
TATTCGCGATATGGACCACGTTGGCATCACCGGTTCTGATATTGATGAGGCGACACGCTTCTTTAAAGAAGCCTTTGGAGCAGAAGTTATTTATGACTCCGTTTCACGATCAGACGACGTGAAAGGGGAAGATACAGAAAACATCCTTACTCTGTTCCCGGGAACACATATCACAACAGTCAGGATGATGACGCTGAAGCCCGGGCCGGGGCTTGAAAAAGCAAAAAGCCCGCTCAGGTTTCCCTGAGCGGGCTTCTCTAATTTGGCTCCTCTGACTGGACTCGAACCAGTGACATACGGATTAACAGTCCGCCGTTCTACCGACTGAACTACAGAGGAATCGTTTGAACGGGGCGAATAATAACGGGGTGGCCCAGGCTTGTAAAGTCAGAAAAGGCCTTGATGTTTCGTTTGCTGCAAGATTATTCAACCTGCTGCTTTTTATGGCTTTTATTGCTGCACTGCTGCGCAGTGGTTCACAACCTGCTACTTATCTTCATCACAATGCTTTATGCTGGTGCAGGCTTTGGTGGTTTTCCGCCGGTGAGGGGAACGTCAC
>JBHIVS010000405.1:0-559 GCA_041987885.1 Pseudobdellovibrionaceae bacterium
TCTAGATAGTATTGGTACTTTCCTTTCTGCATCTCAAAGCTTCTAAGCAACATCTAAAACTCGACCTTCTCTTTGATATCCTCTGTAGCAAGCTAATACAGATACGTTAAAACGATCCCGAGCACGAAGACTATCACTATTGCTATCAAGTCATTTGATGTTATCATAGTGCTGCCGTCTAGGTAAGATCCTTCAGAGGAGCGTGAAAACATATTGTCGTGTTAATATAACTTATTATGATCCCTATCACCACCATCGTTTATTTCACGGAACCTCGGCATGTCGTCATCAAAAATTGGATCAGCCCATCCTTGTTCTATAGTGCAATCCTCAATGAGAGGATCGCAGGTTGGATCTTCGCCTCTGGCCACTTCTCTGCTTTTTGGGGAATAGGTTTTGCTTCGTCTAGGTCTATTTCTGCTTTTATCATGTCCACTCATGATGATGTAATTGTTTTATATATATTTATATTTTCTTTTATAAATTTAATTTCTATCTTAAATAATATATTTCCTCTAAAATCGTCAAAAATTCATGTTTTAACCTTGAATTGTTTAAT
>JBHIVS010000406.1:0-558 GCA_041987885.1 Pseudobdellovibrionaceae bacterium
CCCAAAACCCCAAAACCCCAAAAATATGAATTAAATATGTTACGAAAATTTTTATTTTTTAGAAATTCATTAAATTCGAAAATCAAATATCAGTTTAGTCAAATATTCACTTTTTTGGGGCGGTTCTACCCTTATTATGTGTGTCAGTCCTTGGCTGTACATTCTTGAATTTGCTCATTTTGAAGAGGTTTTGTTCTACAATTGCTGCGTACGATTTATTGAAATTTTATTAAGAAACATGGTTATGAGCCATAGCTGAAGCTTTAGTATGTCCCCGTGCAAAACTCAATCCAAGTGGCTTGGAAGTTTCTCTTAAAATATCATACTTTTGAGTAATTTATTTTGATGCAATATCTCCATAGTAATTTGAGATGACATCGCCAACAGGAGTTCCTGGTCTATTGGGCCTTCCATACGAGTGCTTTTCTTCGGGAAGAAATAGTCTATCATCAGGGAATCTGTGTTATAATCTAGGTAAATTATTAGTGTATGTTCTTCTAAATGCAGTTTGAGCTCTACAGGTTGTGGCCCTTTTTTGCAGAGTGAACTTATTAGTTT
>JBHIVS010000407.1:0-557 GCA_041987885.1 Pseudobdellovibrionaceae bacterium
AGCGAAAGTCTGAAGATGTCCGAGACGGTACCTGAGTAGGACGGGACACGAGAAATCCTGTTTGAATCTGGGGGGACCACCCTCCAAGGCTAAATATTACCCAGAGACCGATAGTGTACCAGTACCGTGAGGGAAAGGTGAAAAGAACCTCGAACAGAGGAGTGAAATAGTTCCTGAAACCCTGCGTCTACAAGCAGTGGAAGCAATGCTGATCTTCGGATCACGTGCGACCGCGTGCCTTTTGCATAATGAGCCAACGAGTTGTCTGTCGGTGGCAGGTTAAGTTTATAACGAAGCCACAGCGAAAGCGAGTTCGAAATGAGCGTTCAGTCCCCGGCAACAGACCCGAAACCGAGTGATCTACCCCTGTCCAGGTTGAAGCCTGGGTAAGACCAGGTGGAAGACCGAACCGTTGAGCCTTAAAACGTTCTCGGATGAGGTGGGGGTAGGAGTGAAAGGCTAATCAAACTCGGAGATAGCTGGTTCTCCCCGAAATATATTTAGGTATAGCCTCGTGATAGACCGCCGGAGGTAGAGCACTGGATGGACTAGGGCCC
>JBHIVS010000408.1:0-557 GCA_041987885.1 Pseudobdellovibrionaceae bacterium
TAGACCTCCAAGTGGGGGATTTCGCTCCTTTTTTCGCAACCACTACTTGTCACACTCTTTTTTCACCATTTTTCGGGAAAAAGATGGGGAGTCAGAAGAAAGAGGGAGAGAGTGATTGTGAGTATATCTTTCACTTGGTTTCAAATTGAAAGTTTAGGAAAAATTGAAATATAACATTATTTCTTTAGTTTTACAAGAATGTGGGGATTTTACTTGGAAGGTGTCTGACTGTGAAGAATTAGTGGGGGGCAAAATAACTACTCCACTATGCTCCACTGTCTGTAAATAACTGATATTGTGGCGCACCAGACAGGACTTGAACCTGTAACCTACTGATTAGAAGTCTTATGTACCGGAAAACTCACGACACCTTAGGATAAGATAGGTCAATAAAATTAGCAAGTTAAATGTATCAACCATTCCCCTGTTATCCCTCTTTTCCTCAATTTTTGTAAACTAGTGTCACAGGAGTGTCACATGGAATTTGTTTAAAAAGCCCTTTTTTCCTGCTATTCAATTATTGGATGAGACTTTTGCGCGAGACAAAACCCCCTTTG
>JBHIVS010000409.1:0-556 GCA_041987885.1 Pseudobdellovibrionaceae bacterium
CTTTACGCCTTCAGGCAATGCGATAAGTGGTGATTGAGACACCAAGGCCACCAGCTTGTGCTTCAAGCGCTTTCTTTACCCAAGGCATAGGATTGCTATAGGGACAATTCAACCAAACATAGTTGTGACCTATGAAGGCGTAGCGATTATCTATCTCTTTGGCCCAATCAAGAGAAAGAGAATCATCTTCTTCAGTGAAGTGAAGATCACAAAGCGCGTTTTCGTGGGAGCTTGCCATATCAGCGACAAAACCAAACTCACGGTTTAGAGTGTTAAACACTTCTGGCGGAGTGCGCCATAAATCATTAGCCATTTTATTCCCTTAATATTTTGGGTAGTGATCAGTTATTCCAAGCATAGCTTGCTGAAGGCTTATGTTTTTTACTGATAAATTTCTTTGCCCTGTAACGTGAATACAAGTATCAAATCCAACAAAGCTAATCCCATCAAAATTAAAGCCTTTTACGGTCCGCTTGTTTTTCTTCATGTTGCAATACTTTACCTCAGGAATAACGATACACACGCCGCCATTGATAGCGGTTAATGTTCTTCCGTT
>JBHIVS010000410.1:0-556 GCA_041987885.1 Pseudobdellovibrionaceae bacterium
CATGACTAATGAGTTGAGAGTTTACAATTTCAAGCCAGAGCTCACACCTTTGCTGGCTTATGCTGCAGCTCTACAGAATAATCCCACGTTATAGACGATAGGTTTTGCGAGAAATAGGCTTAGTGAAGATACTTGTGCGGCTATTTTACAACAGATATATTTTAATCAAGCGTTAAAAACAGTAGATTTCAATGGAAATCCAATTACGATTTCAAACTTCCGCGATAATTATATCAAGCCATATTTTTCGACTCGGCCAGACTTGTAAATCATATATGATTGACAGAAGTAACGCATATAGAGCTAAAAATAAAATCAAAATATAGAAATCGAATATTATTCAGAATATTTTTAGCCGTGAAAATATATCAGTACAGATTTTTAATTTTAAATATCTCATTTGAGTAAATATAAATAATGGTATATTTTAAATGAGAAAAAATATTTTCAAAAATATACAATATGCACTTTTTACATATTTTTACTTTTTTCATACATGTATTTCTTTTTTTTCGGAAAATCTTTTTTCATATTTTCGGGGTTTTGGGGTTTTGGG
>JBHIVS010000411.1:0-556 GCA_041987885.1 Pseudobdellovibrionaceae bacterium
CCCCAAAACCCCAAAACCCCAGAAATATGAAATAAGCCTTAAAAAAAATAATGACAGATTTATGAAATGATATTAATAACATTGTTCAATGATAATAAAAATACGAAAATTAATTACCGAGACTAGATTAATACAATTTTGAATATTGTAATTTACATGTAGTTTTCATATATATGTTTTATATAAGCTTTATTTATATGATTTTTTTGCTGTCTAATTATTTTCTATTTTCTTCATTAATGCTTCTAAATTTTATAATTAATAATTTTTAATCAAGTTCAATCAAACCAAATACTAAATTGAAGTGCCCTTTCAAATATTTGAATTAAATCAATGGAGTTACGAGTAGGAGGCAAATACAGATTATCCAGGAAGTTGGGATGTGGTGCATTCGGAGATATTTATCATGGAACCAACATCCGTACGAGTGAAGAAGTTGCTATCAAATTAGAACCTGTCCGAACAAAACACCCGCAGCTACTTTATGAGACTAAGCTTTATAGAATCCTATAAGGAGGTGTTGGAGTTCCTAACGTACACTGGTTCGGTGTTGAAG
>JBHIVS010000412.1:0-555 GCA_041987885.1 Pseudobdellovibrionaceae bacterium
AACACCACCACAAACCAGAACGCCACCACCACAAACCAGAGCAGCAGCACCACCACAAACAAGACAACCACCACAAACCAGAGCACCACCATCTACACAGCGACCACCAACGACCCAAGCAGGCAACAATGCCTTTTACCTTGTAGGAGGTACTCAAATCATGGCAATCCACAAAAGTTTGGAGACTCTCAAGAACGAGATCAATTAAATTAAGCATCAAGATGGCGGTAATTTGGTCACTATTGGAAACCCAGCTTTACTCGGACAATCACACATGTAATTGCTCGATCTTGACGGTGAAAACATGGAGATCATTTTGTGATTAAAAAAGTTTTATGTTATCATTCTTCTCATAAAGATACATTTAAGTAAGAATAGTAAAAAGAAAAATATATAAAGATAGTCGAAGATAGTTGAAGATAAAGAATCTATTATATATCATATTTTCTTTTGTCAGAATAAATAATAAATAATATAATTATTTTATTTAGAGTAACTTTTTTATTTATTAACTATTTTCATTTTTAAGGGGTTTTGGGGTTTTGGGGTTTTGGG
>JBHIVS010000413.1:0-554 GCA_041987885.1 Pseudobdellovibrionaceae bacterium
CCCAAAACCCCAAAACCCCGAAAATATGAAAGTATTGGTAATGAATGAATTTCGGTGATAAATAATATTGTTTAAAAATTGCATTATTTATAATAAATAAGTTTAAAATTTATTTCTTGTGCTATCAATCGGAGAATCAATCAAAAATACAGCCAATAACAATTTATTGCCAAAATGTTAAAATGTTAATTAAAAACATAAATTCAAATATTACTCAGTCAAATAATAAAAACGAGTAAATTCTTATAAAAAAGTTAATATATTTATAACCTATTGGCAAGCGGTGCAAGGCGATATTTATGAATTTTGATATCAATCATATATCTTATGATTAATTATTTTATTTATCTTGTGTTTTATCTTGTGTTTTATCTTTATATATCTGTTTTTTCATATAGGCTTATATTATTCAATACCTCATTCCACCAATTCCAAGCCCTGACCGTTTTGGGCCTTTGGATGGCGGTAATTCTTTTATATAGCAACCTTCTCCCACCAATTATAGTTTGAATACACCATCTTCTTAATCCTATTCCGCTAAACTATCATCATTT
>JBHIVS010000414.1:0-554 GCA_041987885.1 Pseudobdellovibrionaceae bacterium
TACATAGAATGATGTCAGACTTAATCTTGGAGTTAGATTTGTCCATGAGGACGAACATAAATTCAATGACAACCTGATGAAGGAGCTTGATATTGCTTCACTTGGAAATAAGGGATTTATGATTGATGATAATACTGATGATAATGAGAGAAACTATCAGAAATACTATGAATCTAATGAGGACTTAACACCAACTGTTGAATTCCAACAATTCATGAGGAAAGTCAATAGAGACCTTGAGGATTAGGAAAAGGTAGAAATGGCCGAAGATGAAGAAGAGGAAAATGCATCTCCAGAACCAAAATTCATGACTTGGGCTGAAATGGCACAATAGAGGGCCTATCACCGCGACGCGGAGGAAAGAGAGAACGCCAAGTACTTCGATGATTTGTATGACGATAATTGAAGATACCCAATTTGAGACATATTAAAGTGATATTTAGAGTATTATTTGAAATTGATTCCATATTATTTAAGACATCTATTTACTTAACTTTGTGAAAAATATATACTTATTCAATTTTTTCATATTTTCGGGGTTTTGGGGTTTTGGG
>JBHIVS010000415.1:0-554 GCA_041987885.1 Pseudobdellovibrionaceae bacterium
GTGAATTTATCTGAAGCAACCAAAGGGACTTACTTAACCCTGACAGGCACTGGGAATGCAGGATGTTCTGCGGTTGTGAGTGGATCGGGAACGAGTTCAAGAACAGTGACTGTATCTGGGTGTACTGCTAACAGTGGAACTGTTGGATTTAGTTTAGCTCAAGGCACAGCTCAAGATACCTATGGAAATCTTACTGCTGCGATCAGTGCGGGAAGTAATGCGACGATTGATAACCAAGCGCCAACGATAACAATCAGTCAGCCGAATTATTTATATGGAAATGCAACAAGGTCTTTTGAATGGGATGTGACTTATGTGGGAGCTGATACAATTACTTTAGCCGCAACAAATGTAAATTTAACAGGGGCCACCACAAACTGTGTAAAAACGATTGAGAACACAGGAACTAGTACAAGAAAAATTAAAGTCACAGGCTGTACAGGTAATGGTGTACTGAATATGTCTATTGCTGCCAACACAGCTCAAGACGCGGTGGGGAATAGCGCCGCTTCTGCGACAGCAACAGCTGTAACTATTGATAATGCAGCTCCAAC
>JBHIVS010000416.1:0-551 GCA_041987885.1 Pseudobdellovibrionaceae bacterium
GATCTGTCTTTCGTTCATTACACTTTTTACGCTTCGTTTTGTTAATATCCTGGCTTTGCTCATTTCCTTCATAGCATATTCCTACTTAAATTTCTTTCTATCAACCTTCCAAACCTTGCCAAAACCACCTTTGCCTATGCAAAAGGAATATTGAAAACTTGATTTGCTTATTGCTATAAAAAAACTCATTAGGTTAGTATAAAATGTTGGTGAATTAGTTAATGATTATCAATTATTGCGCGAACTTTATAGTACTTTCTTAATACAACGGTTTTTACTATTATTACTATACTTGTTATTTATTACCGTTAATTGTATTTTGATGGACCCTGACTTGTATAATTGTAATAAATCTTACCTGTTATATTTTCTGCATCGAAGTCTGTTTTAAAATGACAATTTCCCATTTTGATAAGAGTTAAAATTAATTTATAAATTATATTCAAATTATCAAGTCTAATTCATAAATTGAAGAAGATTATATTTATCATATATGCAAACAATACCTAATTATAATTTAATTCGTATATCTGGGGTTTTGGGGTTTTGGG
>JBHIVS010000417.1:0-551 GCA_041987885.1 Pseudobdellovibrionaceae bacterium
TTCATCTGGGTCTTGTTCTGACCAAAGAGGATGGGGTCTGCTCACATGTAGAGATATGTTACTTTCCGCCAAAACAGAATTACTTTCATTTATGACAAGCAATTTTATAGCAGAAGTACCTAAATCAATTCCAAGAAACATAATAAATATTAATAAGTGTTATATCCATCATAAGATATACTAGAATTTAGTGGATTTTACAAGAATGTGGGAATTTACTTGGAGGGTGTCTGACTGTGAAGAATTAGTGGGGGGATTCACATGGACTTAATATGAAACATTCATAGATTGATTATATTCCAACAAGAGAATCGCTATTTATGGTTTTGATGAAAATTCTGAAGAATGTAAATATTTTTTAGTAGTAATTAAATAAATAAATAATTCTGCTTGACTACCATCTTTTTAAATAGTATTTTTAGCTGTTTCCAAAACTTGTGATAGTGTCTATTTGTGTTGTTTGTACTAGTACAATTGATTAAATATCATCTTGTTGGGTATTGAAATATACTTCGATGAAATAAGAACAAAATATTGGAAACATGTAATGG
>JBHIVS010000418.1:0-549 GCA_041987885.1 Pseudobdellovibrionaceae bacterium
CCCAAAACCCCAAAACCCCTTAAAAATGAAAAATATATCAAAAACATACCAAATAATTGCTTAATTTATTATAATCTAATGCTCAGTGTCAATCTATCCTTTGGGCCCTAAGGCTTTGTTTCACTTCCTTGACTTCGTCAACTTCTTTCGGTGCATCCTTTTCCAAAGCCTTCTCTTTATCCTTATTCTCATCTTTATTATCTTTCTTGGTGGCATCTTGAGCGAACTTTGGATGGGGACCTGTCAACGTAAGCCTCTTGAGAAGAGAATTGTATTGGAGTCCGTCAGAAGGTGGGGAAATGTCGGCTTATTTTCCCATTTTGCCTACAGTCTAGATGTTGTGTTTCAAGGTAGAGAAAATATCCAAGAATTCTTAAGGCTGTAGCACTTCACCTTCTTGAGGTTCGTGTTTCGCAAGAGGAGCCTACTTGATCTCTACTTCGTTGGCTCCATGCCTCTCTTTCCAGCTTTCATGTTGGTGTTATAAGAAATCATGCATGTCTTGCTCGTGTTTTTTGTCTTATTCTTCCAGGAATTTCTCTTATGTCT
>JBHIVS010000419.1:0-548 GCA_041987885.1 Pseudobdellovibrionaceae bacterium
CCCAAAACCCCAAAACCCCAAACATTTGAATAAATGTTATGTGTTTAAATTTATATTATAATTATTTAATAACTTAAGTATTAATAACAATGAGTACTAATTACGAGAGATTTATTGCTGCCAATTAATCTTTAATTAATTGTATGGCTGCAGTCAATGCCGAATCATATAATGCTATGGCAGCTAGTGAATAATCAGCAGTTTGCAAGAACGAATCTAATGCGGTTAGAGAGCATCTTTCCGCCGGACACGCAGATTTCAGAAACATTTTAGCCGAGAGAATTGCCTCGCTTGATGCATCAAAAGAATGAAATAAATTGACAATTAATTAAAATTCAATAGTGAAATTATTGTTATCATTCGCTTAAAATTTATTTAAACAAGTTAAAAAGAATTTAATCTAAATTTAATCAATTATTTATCAGATTTCAAAATAAATTTTCTTTCATAGTTCACCGGTGTATCATTCTTAATTTCGGTATTAGGAACTATCTTCGGTAGGCTTCTCTCCAATATCAAGCTTTAGTTAAGGATTCTTTTTATCGAAA
>JBHIVS010000420.1:0-548 GCA_041987885.1 Pseudobdellovibrionaceae bacterium
TTTGTCACGATTGGAAAAGTTAGCTAGAGCAATTGTTTTAAGATAAAGAAAAGCGATAATAATTTATGGTCAATAATGCAAAAAAAGGAGGACGATCTACAGCTTAAACTTCTATATTTGCTAAGAAATTATAGTAGAATGCAGGTGGTGCTTCTGGAACAGATTAATAAATTCAACCACGAGCATAAATCCAAGGTCCTCCTGTCGGATTAGAAATACCAAAAGGCCAAGGAGGCGCTCCTTCTAGAACTCCGCTTGTTGGATCAATGTAAGCTCAATCACCTTCAATGGGTAGTCGAACCTCATAAGTTTCTGTAGAAGGAGCTTAATAAGCACCACTTTCAGTCTAAAGCAAAGACACAACTAAGAAAAACGCAAAAGTAAAAGATTTTTACTCAAGTTTACTAAATAAGAGAAAGGGTGAAAATTTGAAGAAGAGATAAAGTGACAAACCTGATACTTAACCTGAAGATATACCATCATAAGAATGAATTGAATTAACTAAAACATTCAAATTTTCATATTTTCGGGGTTTTGGGGTTTTGGGG
>JBHIVS010000421.1:0-547 GCA_041987885.1 Pseudobdellovibrionaceae bacterium
ACTCATTCTCAATACTTTGGTTATGTTTTTCCCCATGGCTGCATTTACAGACGTTTTAACTTTTGAAACAGGGTTATTGCCGAACGTCCGATATATGTTGTTCTTAGTCATCTAATGACTCAACCTGCTCATTATTATTTAGCTCTTTCATTTTGCAGTTCATTTTCAAGGGCCTCTATTTTTTTTTCGAGATCTCCCTTCTGTCTTTTTAGCTCTTCATTCTCAGCCATTAGCTGTTCGACATCAGTGTCACTTGGAGCTCCAAGACTTTTCTTGATGAAGTCTATCACATTTCCAGGTTTCTCCGGTTCTTCATAAAGACCAACCAGCACTTTGGTGAGTTGATCGATGACTCCAGCTTTCTCGAGATACTTCCTGAATTCTTCTTTCTTTTGTTCAGTTGTTTATACCGACATTTTCTTAGTGAGGAATAAAAATTTAAGTTATTATTATATTTTATATCAATGGCAAGTGCTTAAAAAAACTAATTCAAATTAACTATGGGCCCTAAATTTATTTCAAATTTTTGGGGTTTTGGGGTTTTGGG
>JBHIVS010000422.1:0-547 GCA_041987885.1 Pseudobdellovibrionaceae bacterium
CCCAAAACCCCAAAACCCCAGAAATATGAAATAAGATAAAAATTTGCCAAAAAATTATGTGTTTTGTTTGTGGTTGGGTTGGTTATAGTTTATATTGATATACTTTTATATTATTTTATTAACATTGGATTATAATATTTTCAGATTTAATGCTAATAGTTTGTTTTTTATATTATAAGTTTGATATAATTCAAATTGATATAGAATGATCTATAAAATTGCATTGGCTAAAAAAATATAAGAATTAAAATTAAAGATGAAGTACTCAAAAAGGAGTTGGGCGAGTACATTCAACTTACAAAAAAATAAAAAGTATTTGATCACCCTATTGATTGCTTATGGTTACATTTTGACGGGTGTCATTCTTCATCCATTTCAGACTCTGAAGATTCTTGTGAGCCTTCCTGTAGTTTCTTTCTTTTCTCCCAATTCCACTTGTAAACTTTATATTTCGTTAAGCCGAGCTGATTGGCCAGAAATTTAGTTTACTTACAGCTCCATTTGCTACATTGGTCAAAATTCTTTTGGAGAATCTCTTGCTGGTGAT
>JBHIVS010000423.1:0-546 GCA_041987885.1 Pseudobdellovibrionaceae bacterium
CTTTATCTTTTTTTATGATTCAATCTTCTTCTATATATCTCCATCATCTGCGTATTCCATGACAATACAGAGCTTGCCCTTATTCGTCTTATACACCTCCTTAAAATCAATTATGTTTGAGTGATCTAAAACTTCGAGAATTTTGGCCTCTCTGAGTGCAGCCCTTTTTTATTCATCGTTTATATCTTCCATATCAATTGATTTAACAACAGCAAAATTCTTATCAGATTAACACTGTACCAGATAAGCCTAGCCATACGCACCAGCTCCTAATTATTTTATTCTTTTATACGATTCATACTTATTTATTGAGTGATTGTGTCCTTTGGGTATCTCCTTAGTACCGTCTAATGAAATTGAAGTTGATGGATCAATCATATTATTACCATCCTCCTTTGACGGGTATTTTTCCATTTTTTATTATTTTATATTTATTTTACAAATTAAAAAAATATTTTAAAAAATTATTTTAAAATTAATTAAATCAATTATTTAATTCAATTAGTATAAATTTTTTTCATATTTTCGGGGTTTTGGGGTTTTGGG
>JBHIVS010000424.1:0-546 GCA_041987885.1 Pseudobdellovibrionaceae bacterium
AAAGGCATATCTCCAATATATGGCATGGATTTAGAAACTTTTAAGGAAATCCTAGAGGATTAAGAGTATTAGAGTACCAAAGATTAATATGGTGTCAAAAACAAATATATGAAATCATTCCCTATCAGAAGAGCCACGAAACAAAGCGTAAAAAGAGTATGTGCGATTTGCTGCAACCACTACCAAGAGCACGATAAGGTATTCTTTTTGCCGTGCTCGCATCATTTCCACATTGACTGTGTATTGCCTTGGTTTAATAAGAATCATAAATGTCCTTATTGCAAATATGATCTTAATGAAGGAGAAGGACAAACTGATGGTATTTACGAGAGTAATCAGTTTGGAAATCCTGATTTGTTTAATGATGGTGATTGATTATGAATATGAATATGAATAAAACAATTGAAAATAAACCCCAATCAATTATTTATCAAAATTAATTATTTATTTGTAAAATATTTGTTTAATATCAATATCAATATTTATCAATATCTATGTATCTATTATATTTCCAATTTCATATTTTCGGGGTTTTGGGGTTTTGGG
>JBHIVS010000425.1:0-545 GCA_041987885.1 Pseudobdellovibrionaceae bacterium
CCCAAAACCCCAAAACCCCAAACATTTGAAAACAAAGTAATTTGAATTGCTTCAATAATTGGACAATATAGTAATTTTGAATTAATTCGGGAAACATCAGAATCAAAATTATTATAAAAATGTTAAATTAGTTTAGAATAGCAGGTGTGTTAATTTTGAGCTCTATAATATTTAAAATCCCAGTATTTCATAGCTATTTTTCCTTTATAAAGACATCGTTTGAGCAAATTTATAATTTATTTATTTAATAAAACAAAACAATTAAAAGAATGAAGACCCCATTGATTTCCGCAATGCTTCTTAGTATTGCATCTGCGGACGAAGCAGCTACTACTGCCTGGAATGCATTGATTGACTCCAGAAAAGCTACACCAGTTCCAACAGATTGTGAAGATGCTTCCACCGCAACTGCCCGAGCTGCTAAGGCTCGTGCAGATGGCGAGAAATAATTGCTGGATGCTGAAAAAACGAGACTTGACGAAGTCGTCGTTGCAGAGACTGCTGTTTACGACGCTGCAAAGGTTAACTCTGATGCAGCTAATACT
>JBHIVS010000426.1:0-545 GCA_041987885.1 Pseudobdellovibrionaceae bacterium
TTCACGGTATCAACAGGTCTATCAGATGCTGCAACACCAAAACTCATTTAACTCGCCATTTATTACTTATCCATTTAATGTTTGGAATAAACAATACCAGAAGATCCACCTTAAGAAGGACCATCTGCAAACAGCTAACTCATCAACTTATTTTACTAATTCAAATCCATATTGTTAATAAGTGAAGATACTTGAGCCACGATTTCCTCTTCCTCCTGAGATTAAGGATCGCACTACAGCGAGCCACCACCTGGCACTCTTTAATTAAGAAGATTTACCGTTGATGAGAGATTACGGTGGTCGAGAGAGTCAGAATTGTTACTGTGATTTTGATTCTATTGCTGTGAAGATGAGACATCTGGCTTCTTGCTTGCACTTGAAGAAATGTTCTTGGAAGTAGATGATGACATTTGAGTATGTATTTTATTATTTAAAAATAATAATCCAAATGAATGAAAAATGAATCTACACCATTATTTTATTAAAAAATTGGTGAATTTTTTATACAATAGTTTTTCATATTTTCGGGGTTTTGGGGTTTTGGG
>JBHIVS010000427.1:0-544 GCA_041987885.1 Pseudobdellovibrionaceae bacterium
GACAAGGAATTTCGCTACCTTAGGACCGTTATAGTTACGGCCGCCGTTTACTGGGACTTCAATCAAGAGCTTGCACCCCATCATTTAATCTTCCAGCACCGGGCAGGCGTCACACCCTATACGTCCACTTTCGTGTTTGCAGAGTGCTGTGTTTTTATTAAACAGTCGCAGCCACCGATTCTCTGCGACCTCATTGGGCTCCGTTTGTACAACTTCACTTACTTGGGGTACACCTTCTCCCGAAGTTACGGTATCAATTTGCCGAGTTCCTTCTCCTGAGTTCTCTCAAGCGCCTTAGAATACTCATCTCGCGCACCAGTGTCGGTTTGCGGTACGGTCGTCAATAGCTGAAGCTTAGTGGCTTTTCCTGGAAGCAGGGTATCACTCACTTCGTCTGCAAGCAGACTCGTTATCACCCCTCATCTAAGCTCTCCGGATTTGCCTAAAGAGCACGACTACACGCTTGAACCGGGACATCCAACACCCGGCTGAGCTAACCTTCTCCGTCCCCACATCGCACTATTGATCGGTACAGGAATATTGA
>JBHIVS010000428.1:0-544 GCA_041987885.1 Pseudobdellovibrionaceae bacterium
ATCCTTTTTCTATATAGAATGAAAAGAACTTCATAAGATTATTGCTTATAATTACCATTGTGGTAGACGTATTTTGGATCATGTTCTGGTTACCTTACTATAACGACAAAGAAATAGCAAAATGGAATTATGGCCTCCACATGTTTGTAGTTATTGTGAGCATGATTGAAATTGCTCTTAAAGTCTTAATATTCATGGTGCTTTTTGCATCTCAATCAAATAATAGAATGAGACCAATTCCAGGTGGTTCTGGGCCGATGGGTCCACAAGCTAAAGTTCAATACGGATCAAATCAATACTAAAATGACAGATAAAATCCAAATATTTAAATGCAATATTTACAGTGAATAAAAGATAAAACATAGATCATTTACATTTTTTCCTAGAAAATAACTATGGTCTTTTATCAAATAAATTGATAAATAAAATTCAAAATCCTATCTTTTTTTGCTACCCTCTCTTTTACTTTGGAAATTGATTTGAATTTGTTAATTTATTGAAAAAATTGATATTTTTCATATTTTCGGGGTTTTGGGGTTTTGGG
>JBHIVS010000429.1:0-544 GCA_041987885.1 Pseudobdellovibrionaceae bacterium
CCCCAAAACCCCAAAACCCCAGAAATATGAATTTATACACTCATTCTAGATTTAGGTTTATTTTATGTTTTAAAGGGATAATTTTCCCCTTTATTTATTAAATCATTCATTTATCAATTTTTATTCATTCAGCTTCATCCTCATCTCCTTCCTGAATGCCTTCAAGGTCCTTCTTCTTTGGTCTCAACTCACCAGTATCCATATCGTAGACCATATCTTCCTACTGAGGATTGATATCAACAGCGCCCATTTAATTCGTTACTGCAGCAACCTTTGAAGGAGCTTATTATGCAAGAGTTTGGCCGACAACTCCCTTGACGTAAGGCTTGTATTTAATGACTTTTCCTACCGCGATAGTTTTGCCTTCATCTCTTAGCGTAAACCTACCCATTTACTGGATGGTCTCAAACTTTTCTAGCGCCAACGGATTCTTCTGAGTTATTCTACATATTACTTTGCTCTAGCTTTTTGCGAATTGAGGTTTTTGTTTAACAGTCTTTTCACCCTTATCATTAATTTCTTCAGTTCTAACTATGTCTTTGAT
>JBHIVS010000430.1:0-244 GCA_041987885.1 Pseudobdellovibrionaceae bacterium
GTATTCACGAGCAAACGGAACGCCCTGAGCAACCATTTGATCTATAATGTTAGTAGATACTTCCGCAAGACGAAATACGTTAGCTTCACGCGCTCTAAAATCTCCACCTTTTACGGTGTCATAAAATAAACGATAAACTGAGTCGCCATCATTTTGATAATTTTTTGCAGCATTAATACCACCTTGAGCCGCCACAGAGTGAGCACGACGAGGAGATTCATGAACACAAAATGCTTTAACTTTA
>JBHIVS010000430.1:254-544 GCA_041987885.1 Pseudobdellovibrionaceae bacterium
GCCAAGCTCACCTAAAGAAGCTGCCGCCGAAGCACCCGCAAGACCAGTACCTACAACAATTACATTGTGCTTTCTTTTGTTCGCAGGATTAACTAGTTTGTAGTCAAATTTTGTTTTTGTCCAAGCAGATTCAATTGGACCACTTGGAATTTTGCTATCTAATTTATTAGCCATTTGAATATCTCCTTAGTTGCCCATCAAAAAGATGTAAAGTGGTTGAGCAATAAAACCAAGGGCTACGATTGCTGCATATCCAAGACTGAGTTTGTGCCATACACCTCTGTATGATC
>JBHIVS010000431.1:0-544 GCA_041987885.1 Pseudobdellovibrionaceae bacterium
CCCAAAACCCCAAAACCCCAGAAATATGAAAATATAATAAATAGATTAGAATAGTTTCAAAATTGAAAATATATAACGGCAAATCTCACATACATATATCTTCTCCAAAAATAATTAGTTCCCCAGCTACGCACCAATATATATTTGGATCTAAAAGATAATACAGAGTAAATCCAATAACTACGAAAAATTATACCGTTGCATGGGCCATAATCTTGCTCATATATTTGAAAAATACGGATTATAAAAACCCTTCAAATTAGTAAAAATCATAATACCCATATATATTATCAGGTTCTTGGCCATTTTAGAGAAATTTGTCTGCAAAGACGTTGTCGTAACAATAATAAAATTCTCTCTTTGGATTTTTATAAATACTAATAAATTTTGGTGCTTTGCTCATCCATTTCCAGATAAGGCACCATAACACTAATGCATTATGATAAGCAACTCTGTCAACAATATAGAATGAATAATCTAGAAATTTCCAAGTTGTTGAATACTTATTGTATAGGCCCCATGCACTTTCTGGCTCTTTTAGTCT
>JBHIVS010000432.1:0-543 GCA_041987885.1 Pseudobdellovibrionaceae bacterium
CCCCAAAACCCCAAAACCCCGAAAATATGAAAAAATAAATAGGAAAAATATCCAAATAAATATCGAAATAAATTGGAAAAATAAAGAAAACAAGCATAAATTTATCTTTTTGAATTTTATTTCATAGTAACCAATTTTAAATTTGCAGATTTTTTCAAAAAATAAATTTCTTGAATTTCAATGTATATGAAAAGTGACATTTATTGAACAAAAGGAGAGTTTTGTCAAAAACCTCAAAAATCATCAAGGAGCTCTTTTTGGAAATCGATGGCCTCATTTCTTGGATTTGACGGAGGCGTCATATCTGGCAACAGCTCTAGCACCTTCTGAGAGTGCGTGTTTGCAGATCTCCCCGGGAAGGACGAGCTTTGCTGCGCTTTGAACATCTTGTGGAAGAAGAGTTTATTTCTTGTGCAGTCTGGACATTTGGGCAGCTTCCCTCGATATCTTTCGGTAGACGTCTAAGAGTATCGAGTTCATGCATGTCATGGCCTTTTTCTTGATGCCGACATCAGACTTGTCGTGTTTCAGCATTTTGAAGAT
>JBHIVS010000433.1:0-542 GCA_041987885.1 Pseudobdellovibrionaceae bacterium
TGACGATAATAAAATACAGCATTAAAAAGAACCATAATCACCTGGATCGAATGATATTCCCTAAATACGCCGTCATGACAGATTTGGAATTGAAATTACTCCAAGAAAAGTGGCTCGAGAAAAAAACATTAAAAGTTAACATAAATTAACCTTCGTAGATTAAATTTAAAATTAGGTCTAATAATTCGATGAAAGTGCAATTAATATTAAGAAAGAGAATAAACGAACAATATATGAAAATAAGAATACCCATAAAAAAATAATAATGCGAGATATTGACAAAACACGCGGAGTTGTGAATATATTTTATGTAGAAAGTTACAAAAAATATAACGCAATGGAACCGGATCACGAGGATAATAATAATAGCATATGTAAGTGTACAATCTTCTGATAATTACAATCAGATTTGAATAAATTATTGATATTAAGTTTAAAATCTATTATTATTGAAAGAACAAATATGATTATTAATATTTTATTTGAACAAAGCATACTTAATATACAGAAATTTCATATTTTCGGGGTTTTGGGGTTTTGGG
>JBHIVS010000434.1:0-541 GCA_041987885.1 Pseudobdellovibrionaceae bacterium
AGTGGTATCCGTTTGAGTGGATGCATCGGCCGTATCCCTTCATAACACCATTTTCAAATGCGGCGGCGATCGGTGTTACCTCGGATACGCTCGGCCGGCGCCTGAAGCAGATGAAATTCGACGGCGAATACGTTGTTGCGCGAATTGAAGTCGGAAGCGAGCCGGCCCCAAAACCCCAAAACCCCTTAAAAATGAAACAATTGTGTTAATGGATAAAATATCTTATTTCATATATATTTCTTCCCAATATTGCCTTTAATTTGAATATATTTTTATTCAATTTCTATTTGCTTTTCTATTTTTTTAATTTTATTAAGCTTCCATTTTCCACCAATTTTGTACGATTTTGTACGATTTCATTTTGGTATTAATATTCATTTCTTAATGCCACTTGTCAATTATTAAACAAATACATTTAATTAATTCTTAAGATTCTTGAGGTCAAAGAACATATTCACTAGTTGCTTTACAAGCTGGTTTGATTTCTCAGTTCGTGTTCTTAATCCTTGTGTTGGGGTGTTCGAGTGCATCAGTTCTTGGA
>JBHIVS010000435.1:0-539 GCA_041987885.1 Pseudobdellovibrionaceae bacterium
CCCAAAACCCCAAAACCCCAGAAATATGAAATATAAAATTCAGCAGTTGATAGAAATAAAATTAATTTAAAGATATTAATATTTTGATGCAAAATTAAAATTGTATTTATTGAAATAAGAATATAGATGGATTATTGACCGTTTTATAATCACTATTTTTAATAGTCTATAGATAACATGGAGGATTCATTTTAGAAGGTCAAAGCTGTGTGTAGAGAAATAACGGATGTCGCATGGATCAAGAAAAGATGCTTCCTACGGCTCTGGCTTTATCATTGTTGGTACTGACGTTGATAAATTGTTCCTTGCTCTCTTCTCCACAGAATTATTTTGAGACGATTGGCATATTGACGCTATGCTTTGCCTCAAAGGCTTTGATGTCCTCGGTAATTTGACGAATTGAATCCTATTTACTGGCCCTAACGGTCACACTTTGGTACTTGTCACCATCGAACAACCTGTTTGATGGAGATGTTATTGAAGATGGATTTGGACCGAAAATATGGGTTCCTAGACCTAAAACTGGCTTGATTAATTTA
>JBHIVS010000436.1:0-538 GCA_041987885.1 Pseudobdellovibrionaceae bacterium
CCCAAAACCCCAAAACCCCAAAACCCCAGAAATATGAAAGGTTATTGTGTTTTAAAATGTATTTTTAAATTCGTATATAATGTACATTACATGATTTAAATTGAATTTAAATTCAAATTTGCAAATAAATCAATATATATATGCCGTATATTATTGGCTTATAAACCATGTTAAAGATTAAATCATTAAAATTCAATAACTATTTTACAAAATTAACCATTATAAATCAAATATGAACAGTATAGCACCAAACAATACGACATTTGACTGCCAAGAAGAGTTAAACAGAATCCTAGATTCACTTCCATGTGCACCACTTGGATTTAATGAAGCCGAAGTTATTTAATCTAGTTAATAATTGTGCGATGAATTTAAATGTACTATTTGTCTTAGCATTCCAACAAACTGCCAAGAGTGTACCTCATGTGATGCACTATTCTGTAAAGGATGCGTGTAGAAACTCTAAAAGTAAACATATGGAAATTCTAAATGTCCCAATTGCAGACAGCCAAGTTAGTTTAAAAAGATCAATAGAAAA
>JBHIVS010000437.1:0-538 GCA_041987885.1 Pseudobdellovibrionaceae bacterium
CCCAAAACCCCAAAACCCCAAACATTTGAAAATAATTAAAAAACATAAAAATTCAAATTACAATTTAGATAAGAATAGTTACAATAGGCTGATGTTTATAAATATAATTAATAGTAATTTAAACTTTATTTCCTAATCAAATATTTAGTATAAAGTTAAAATGGATAACGATTCATCAGCACCGATACTATCTGGTAAGCCCCTTAGTGAAAAGTAGAGGATGCTTTAGATTCAAGTTTAATAACGAAAATGGACTTAGAAGTTGTTCTTATGCATTACTATGATAATAGTGATTCTAAATATTGCTGGAAGTGGACCTAATGCACCTCATCCAGCGCTGTAGTAAGCTTACTTCAATTCACCTGTTGGTTTTGCAAGTGGATCAATAGTTTAGAAAAATTATAAAAATATAATCACTCAAGATTATTTTGGCCATACAGAATGGTTTGAAATTGTGAAAGCATTCTGGGAAGGAATGTAATTTGCTACCAAATATAAATATGCAAAGAGTTGCAGAGAAGATTTCACACTGCTTTTA
>JBHIVS010000438.1:0-537 GCA_041987885.1 Pseudobdellovibrionaceae bacterium
AGATGTCTTTGGAAGGTATGAGTTTCTTCATATCTGATCCATCCTTCGTGATTTTGATCGAAGTGATCCCATGATTTTTCAAAGTTAGAATCTAACCATCCTGGAACTTCTGCGGGCTTAAGTTTATGGGCAGCTTCAAGGATAGTTCCAGCAGCAAGTTTAGCTTCATCTTTCATAAGCATCTTTTATCCGGTCTTGTGTCCAGATGGAGTTCTTCCTTCTTTGCTATATCTAGAGAAGACGTTATCCATAATCTCATCCTCATCAGCACCGTTGTATCCTGAGAGGTGCATTTCTCCGTGTTGGTTAGGAGCGACATTTCTTCCGAGTGGGTCAGAGTTATCATATCCTCTTTTTAAGTTAATTGCTCCTGTAAGTCCGAGGAGAGCTAAGATAGTGAATCGCATGTTTTTAATAATCTAAATTATAATTAATTATATATTTAATGAACGCCGGGAATATTATATTTTAAAATTATTATTGAAGAATTTTAACGATAAGTCTTTTTTCATTTTTAAGGGGTTTTGGGGTTTTGGG
>JBHIVS010000439.1:0-524 GCA_041987885.1 Pseudobdellovibrionaceae bacterium
AATGAAAAAGTTGTACAGAAAGTTTATTAAGATGTTAATTCCAAAGCAAAACCTTATACTTACTGCATCGGAGGAAATTGTGTCTAAGAAGATAGAATTGCTTGCAATGGGATTGATTGTAAGACTAATGAAGAAACTGTTTGCTTTGGAGACAATTGTGCTAAGGGTGAGCCAAAATTAGAGTTTGAACTTCCGCCAAAATAAGAGATTGCAACTGAACCAAAACCAAATGGCTTTGGGCTAGAGATTGAACCTTTGTCATAATTCGGTGATTTTACAAAAGATCTGCCAAAAACTACAAAAAAGAAAAGAGATACTTCATACTTTAGTTGGAATACTAAACTAGTATTGCTTATCTGAACCTGCATATATGAATAGAGTGATATATAAAGTTTAAACATCAAACAGAGTTATTTTCAAAATCAATAAAAAAATTAAAATACATTTATATATAATGTATAATGTTTTCCAATTTTAAAATATCTTTACCTTTTTTCATTTTTAAGGGGTTTTGGGGTTTTGGG
>JBHIVS010000440.1:0-536 GCA_041987885.1 Pseudobdellovibrionaceae bacterium
TCTATAACCCACCCCGGCCGACTCGACTAGTGAGCTATTACGCTTTCTTTAAAGGATGGCTGCTTCTAAGCCAACCTCCTAGCTGTCTGGGCGATTTAACATCCTTTGTCACTTAGCATCGACTTAGGGACCTTAGCTGATGATCTGGGTTGTTTCCCTCTCGGCTACGGAGCTTATCCCCCGCAGCCTCACTGCCACATAACATGTATTCGGTATTCGGAGTTTGATTGGGGTCGGTAAGCTTGTAGGCCCCCTAGCCCATTCAGTGCTCTACCCCCGATACACTATAATGTGACGCTGCCCCTAAAGGCATTTCGGTGAGAACCAGATATCTCCGAGTTTGATTGGCCTTTCACCCCTAACCACAGCTCATCCCCCAGCTTTTCAACGCTGGTGGGTTCGGTCCTCCAGTGCGTGTTACCGCACCTTCAACCTGGCCATGGCTAGATCACTCGGTTTCGGGTCTGCCGCATGTTACTGAACGCCCTATTCAGACTCGCTTTCGCTACGGCTCCGGCTTTTTGGCCTTAACCTTG
>JBHIVS010000441.1:0-536 GCA_041987885.1 Pseudobdellovibrionaceae bacterium
TTGGCATAAATGACAACTGGAAGAGGGTCCTTTTTGTTAGTCGGATCAATGACTTTAAGAGAGCAAATGTATCTATCCTTGCTAACCTTGTATGGGAAGGTAGCATCAACGATGACACCGTAGAAGTTGCATGATTCGATTGAATCTGCGTCGATCTTTGCGAGCTCATCGTAGTTGTACTTGCTTAAGCCCTTTGAGGCTGATTTGGACTTTGACTTTTTGCCAGATTTCATTTTCGCGCTATATTTTTCAAATGTTTTAAGAATTATAATATTTAATTCGGAGATATGATTTGAAATGTTAATGTTAATAGAATATTTTAAAATATTCAAATTTTGAAAATGTTATAATTGTTTGAAATTTCGCTCCTCAACAAATAAATAATATATATATTAATAATATATTATAGATATTTGAACTTTTCAAATTTATTTCAAATATTAATCTTATAAAAGATATTATAATCATTTCAATAATATTTTTGCGCATTTTTCTGAGCCAAATTTTTCATATTTCTGGGGTTTTGGGGTTTTGGG
>JBHIVS010000442.1:0-460 GCA_041987885.1 Pseudobdellovibrionaceae bacterium
TGATCCAGATGTTCTCGTCTCTATAAAATACAATAATCAATTCCAAAATGATTAATATTTACCCCAGAATTCTTGTCTCCATTTTTCTAATTTATGTTTTGAAAGTGGAGTTTCATATGAAGGTGTTCGTTTTATTCCATCACCTGTAGTTTGACCAGGAATAACTTTTTCAACACCGTGATTTTGCAAGTATTAAATCCTGAACTATCCACTTTATCCGCTTCCACCAGCTGCTTATCCCTGACTTGGCCTTTGTCCTCGTGATTGTCTCTATACCTATCTCGGTTATGGAACATTGTTATGAAAATCTGCTTATATAGCGGCTCTAGCATCTTAATTTTATTCTGCTTCATTTGCCGACATACAACAACCCATTTTTCTATTTTATTAAAATATATATTGATAAAATTAAATACTAATTTAATAAATATTCAAATGTTTGGGGTTTTGGGGTTTTGGG
>JBHIVS010000442.1:470-536 GCA_041987885.1 Pseudobdellovibrionaceae bacterium
CTTATATAGCGGCTCTAGCATCTTAATTTTATTCTGCTTCATTTGCCGACATACAACAACCCATTT
>JBHIVS010000443.1:0-432 GCA_041987885.1 Pseudobdellovibrionaceae bacterium
TTGTCGGGGAAGAAGCACGAGATTTTTGACAAGGGCTATCTCGCACAGAATGAGCAAGAACCTGAAAAAATCATATAAGAGCAGTGTGATAATGCGATATCGTCGTACCATATGAACAAACACGGAAATACACACCTATTTTACCCTGGAATTATCGAAACCAAGCCTATATTCAAAGTGAGAGTGGCCCAGGGCATGGTTGATTTGGTCACGCACCACTTCGAAGCTATGGTGGACAACGATCGAAAAATGTTGGTATTGGTCTCCCATCATAATGCAATCCATGAATTCCTTCGCATTTTCGGCCAAGCTGAGCTGGCGACCAAGAAGCCTGGATACTGTTGGACTGCTGTCACTGAGCTAGAATTTGATGGGGAGTGCAGCGCGGAGGAATATTGGACGCCAGAGTCCCGAAACAAAGTATTTGCCAGA
>JBHIVS010000443.1:442-536 GCA_041987885.1 Pseudobdellovibrionaceae bacterium
GGTCCTGGATTATCGTGTACTACAGGAATGAAATTCCAAACCATACTTCTGATTGACATGCTGAATACTATGAATACTATATGAACATTAAAAA
>JBHIVS010000444.1:0-535 GCA_041987885.1 Pseudobdellovibrionaceae bacterium
TTTGCAGAAGGCATGATGGACACACTCATATCTCCAAACGTAACAAGAACGGAAGGAAAGGGTTGTGACAACATGAGTGTGATAATAATTGACTTTAGAAAGTGAGTGAAATGAAACTATAACCATATAGTATGATTCTAATGAAGGATCTAACATCTAACAAATAATCCTATTATAAGGCTGTCTGCAGGTGGCAAATATTCAGCATCTGTTTCTCAGATATATTTGAAGCCGAAGTCATCTAAAACAGTTTATTACATATAAAATAGAAAATAATATCCATTTATCTATCTAACAAAACACCTACCTTTCAAAATTAACCAGGCTTAATAATGCTTTTTCACTCTATAAGTGATTAATTTAATAGCATATATTGAGGTTACTAAAATCATATTTTTCTTTTCTCAGAGTATTTAATATGTAAATATTATAAAGTAAGTCTCAATCAAAATAAATAATTAACAAATTCATAAGTGCATCCAAAAATCATATACATTTCTTTTTTTTCATATTTCTGGGGTTTTGGGGTTTTGGG
>JBHIVS010000445.1:0-535 GCA_041987885.1 Pseudobdellovibrionaceae bacterium
CGCGAATTAACAGCTTAATATTTCTGTCGCACCCCAAAACCCCAAAACCCCAGAAATATGAAATTAAATTTAAACATGAAATTAAATTTGAAAATAAACATCAAAAATATGAAATAACCTTGGAAAGTTAACCATTTTGGTGAATTTATTTAAATTTGTATTGTTTATTTTAGTTGTTGATTTCAAATTTTAAAAGGGCTTCAGCTGCATTTGATATATTCATTTGTGTTCAGTTTAAAAATTCATTTTTCATATGCTTCATTCATTCATTCCAAGTGCATGGACAATTTTTGTGACCTCAATTGCTCAATTCTATTTCTCCTTCTTTCCTTCAAACGCATGAGCATTTCTTCTCTTTTTGGGGAATATTGGATTTCGAATTGGCCTCTTTCTCTGTTTCGAGGCGAATTTTCAGTGACTTCAAAGGCACTAAATCTCATTTGTTCAAAGTCAGATGAATTTTTTTAATCAAGCATCTTTTGCTTGCGAATTTCTTCTAGAGGAGTAATTCGACCGGATTTCATTGCTTTTGAAA
>JBHIVS010000446.1:0-535 GCA_041987885.1 Pseudobdellovibrionaceae bacterium
CTCCATCTTCATCTGTTTATCCTTGAGAACTTCATAGGCATTATTGATCTATTTGAACTTCTCTTCAGCCTGTGCACCCCTACCTAATTACTTATCAGGATGGTACATCTGTGCAAGCTAATAGTATTTGACCTTTATTTTCTTGTCATCATCCGTATCGGTGACTCCAAGAAGCTTGTAATAGTCATTTTTGTGATCGTATGCAACCTTGTTAAATGATGATGAAAAGGAGCGTCTTAAGCTGAGATCTTTATTATAATCAAATACGGCATACGATCCTGCTTACAGCTGGTATTAGCAGGGCTGTAGGCAGAGATGATGCCTTATTATCGTATGCTTTCGATAGTTTCTGATTAGTTTTAAGAACATTTATTCTAATTTAATTATAAATTAAATTTTTAAATTGAATTATAAAATTATTAATTATAGTTATTTAATATAAAATCTAAAATCTAATGGATAATATATAATAAATCAATATTTTATATTCTATATTAAGGTGTATTTCATTTTTAAGGGGTTTTGGGGTTTTGGG
>JBHIVS010000447.1:0-535 GCA_041987885.1 Pseudobdellovibrionaceae bacterium
AAGGCCAGCAGATAAAAGGATCACGAGGAGGTTCGACAGCACACGTCATCAAGAAAGAGAAAGGACCAGCCGTTGGAAGTTACGAAGAAGTTAAGGCCATTGTAGAAACATAAGAAAGAAGTTATAATTGGCATTGGGGTTCTTCAAAGAGAACTCTCAAATTTGATCATGATGCAGATAAGAAGAAGTTCATTCCAGGTCCAGGAAGCTATAAAAAATACGAAAGTGGTTTTGATGCTCTGAGTGTGCCAAATGTCCTGATTAGAAGACGCAGATGAGTCAAAGATATCAATGAGGTATTCATTTGAAATTGGTATATTATTGATTATATTTCATAATATTACAAAATCAGATTCAAAAAATGTTAAAATACTATAAAATAATACATTTTTAAAATGTTTAAAAATTTGGATATTGAAAAAACAAGAAAATATTAAAATAATTATTGTTATATATTTTTATATTTTATATTTTATATATAATTTTGGTTGATATTTTATTATTTTTCATATTTCTGGGGTTTTGGGGTTTTGGG
>JBHIVS010000448.1:0-533 GCA_041987885.1 Pseudobdellovibrionaceae bacterium
GGAACTATTTGTGCTGTTGCGACAACAGGTGTAGTGTGTACCGTGTTAAATGGAGGACGCAATGGATATGGATTCATGTGGAAAAACCCTCTCATTGCAGGTGTCGTTTTCGGTGGATCACTTGTGACTTTTTACTAATTCTGGAGCAGAGTTGCTGGATTCAATAGTCAAAAGTATAATGAATTCTAATATGCAAGAGTATATAAAATGCTTAGAAATGTTCAAGTAAAACAATGAACAATAATTGATAAATATAAGTCGAAATACATACAAAATTGCATGTAAAATAGAAATACATTGAGAAAAACAATGAATAAAATATTGTTGAACTTGATAGAAAGTTAAATTTCTTCATCCTATTTAAATTAATTGATAAATAATCAAGACCTTTTGATTAAAAGACTTTGCATTTTTCATATTTTCGGGGTTTTGGGGTTTTGGGGTGCAATAGCCGTTTTACCGACGCCCGGCTCACCGATCAGCACCGGATTGTTTTTATTCCGGCGGTTCAAAATTTCAATTACGCGCGCCAC
>JBHIVS010000449.1:0-532 GCA_041987885.1 Pseudobdellovibrionaceae bacterium
CCGTTAGCCTTTCTGACGCTGCACGCGCGAGTGGCGGAATTGGCAGACGCGCAGGATTCAGGTTCCTGTGTCCGAAAGGATGTGAGGGTTCAAGTCCCTCCTCGCGCACCACTATTCGGGGTACCCGAGGTTGCATCCGGCCCCGGCCCACCCACGGTCCCGTCGTGGATCAGAACGCCGGACCCGGCGGAACCTCCACATCCGGTCGTGGCTCACAGCCCGCCAGCTCGACCACCAGCTCCATCTCCTCGATCGAGGTTGGTCGCACCGTGAGACCGGTCGCCAGGGTCGACCGCCACTGCTGGAACCTCTCGGCTATGCGTTGCCGGGAACCGACCAGGGCCCCGTCGTCCAGGTAGTCGTCCGGCACTGCGGCAGCGGCCTCGTCCCGGCGACCTGCGGCGAACAGTTCGGTTATCCGATCGGCCGCCTCGCTGAATCCACGGCGGGACATGGCGTCCCGATGGAAGTTGTGCGAGGACGGCCCGTAGCCACCGACCCTCATCGCCACGCCCGGGCGGGCCGCGTCGAA
>JBHIVS010000450.1:0-532 GCA_041987885.1 Pseudobdellovibrionaceae bacterium
TCCAAGGCTAAATACTCTTGGACACCGATAGTGAACCAGTACTGTGAAGGAAAGGTGAAAAGTACCCCGAGAGGGGAGTGAAATAGACCTGAAACCGTAATCTTACAAGCCGTAGAAGGCTCGATGCGTCGGGCTAACTGCGTGCCTATTGAAGAATGAGCCGGCGAGTTAATTTATGCAGCACGGTTAAGGAATTGGAATTCCGGAGCCATAGCGAAAGCGAGTCCGAATAGGGCGTTGAGTTGTATGGATTAGACCCGAAACCGTGTGAGCTACCCTTGGCCAGGTTGAAGCCCAGATAGTCTCTGGGTGAAGGACCGAACCCGTGTCTGGTACAAAAGGCTGGGATGAGCTGAGGGTAGGGGTAAAATGCCAATCGAACACGGAGATAGCTGGTTCTCCCCGAAATGTATTTAGGTACAGCGTTCGGGTAGTCTTGTGGAGGTAGGGCACTGGATGGATAAGGGGGCGTAAGCCTACCAAACTTAACCAAACCACGAATGCCGCAAGATGGTCCCGGGCAGTGAGACAG
>JBHIVS010000451.1:0-531 GCA_041987885.1 Pseudobdellovibrionaceae bacterium
TAACAAAGTTGCTGAATCCAGTCCCATTTAGTGATCATACATGAGATAAGCAATGATAACAGTTGCGGACCTCGAGATACCAGCGAAACTATAACAAACAAAAAGAACATTAATTCACTTCAAATACATTTAACATTTGTTTAGTACTCAACGCTTCTTCAAAATACTTACCAATGAACAAATATAGTACCTCCGGAATTGATTACACTTGTCATCCATTTGACTATTTATGGGAAGTATTAACCGACGTTTTCAGTTGCCACATCACGAATATTGATTGCTTTATACTTAAACTGAGTTGGAAATGGTGGATCCATGCCACCCATAGCCTGCAAAACATGCGTGATACCTGCTGCCTAGAGACCCTGGAGATCCTGAGCACCCTCAATGTCACCAACATAAAGTTGAGGAATAACCCTATTAATATGCATTTTTAATTTATTTTATATATATCTTAATTTTATTTTATTTCAAAAATAGCATTTTATCAAATAATATTTTTTCATATTTTCGGGGTTTTGGGGTTTTGGG
>JBHIVS010000452.1:0-531 GCA_041987885.1 Pseudobdellovibrionaceae bacterium
CCCAAAACCCCAAAACCCCAAAACCCCGAAAATATGAAAAAATATTATAATTTACAAGACTTGATTTCATAGTAATAATGCGTAAAAATGCATTAATATGAATGGATTATAATATTAAAAATTTAATTACAAATAAAAATTACCTTATTATAATAATGTATAATTTGTGCATTAATATCTTACTAATATTGTCAAAATAATACAAATATGATCAAATTTTATTAAGATATTTTTATGTAATTACTATTATAACAAATTATAATAATTGTGCTTAAAAAGCTGATTTTTATCAGATATTATAATTAATTAAAATTTTAAACTTTCTTTCCACATAAACTTACTTACAATGCTTGTTTCCCAAAACTATGCTACCTTGCAACATTTGTCTAACTTGAGTCAGACTCTTGGTCCCGATCAATATCAACCATTGATCATGAGCTTGAACGAATTAGAGTCACTTATTCTAAACCAACAGGCGGTCACTCTCCAGACACTAGGTGATTTGAAGGATGCAAGTGATGCAGTATAATA
>JBHIVS010000453.1:0-531 GCA_041987885.1 Pseudobdellovibrionaceae bacterium
CCCAAAACCCCAAAACCCCGAAAATATGAAAATCATGGTTAAATTATATGATAATATTACTCTTAAATAAAGAAATGTTAAGTAAAATATTATAAGTCAAAATTGAAAAATGATGATTTTATGCAAATGGATGTGGTGTGAGAAAATTTCAAAATATTTTCTTCCGGTCTGTTCAATTGATTTGCTATTTCATTTGTTTACGTTACAAAGTATAACTTCTGAATTACACTTTTTTCGTTAATTCATTTTAAAATCTTGACTGTATCAGTGCCTACCCTTTGAGGCCTTTCCAACTCTGCCACCGATCCCTAATTTTGGCTATATTTATGCAGGTTTTAGTATTTTAGCGGATTTTAACGGTATATTTTATGCTTCGTATTGTTCAGTTGCAGCTTATTATATCGCGTCTGCTTATTCCTAAATATTAGCCTCATCTTGACGGAAAGATTCATCTGTAACAGCTTGCATTGAAAGACTTTGAAGTTATGCGCTTGATTGGTTTCCTTATAATTAGGCTAGAGCTTTTAAATC
>JBHIVS010000454.1:0-531 GCA_041987885.1 Pseudobdellovibrionaceae bacterium
CTGGTAATGGCACCAAAAATCCCAGCTCAATTGGATCATTTGAAATTCGCTCACCAATTCCTCCTTCACCACCTTCTTCACCTCCTGCTTTACTACCTTCTTCACCTCCTGCTTTACTACCTTCTTCACCTCCTGCTTTACTTCCTGCTTCACCTTCAGCAGCATCTCCTTCAGCTGGAGCATCTTCTGCTGGAGCGTCTTCCGCAGGGGCATCTTCTGCTGGAGCTTCCTCAGCTGGTGGATCTTCAGCTGGAGGCTCTGCTGTTGCGCCTTCTTCAGACATATCTAATTTAATTTATTGATTTAAAAATTAAAATTAATTATATAACTAATCAATTGTATGCACTTTATCTTAATTAAATAAACCATATCTTATTATCTATCCAATTATAATATTAATTAAAAATAACATATGAAATTTCCTTTAAACAATAGATAATAAATGGAATAATTAAAAACTTCAAAATAAAGATCGGACTGTTAAGATCATAAAAGAAAAAGTATTTTTCATATTTTCGGGGTTTTGGGGTT
>JBHIVS010000455.1:0-530 GCA_041987885.1 Pseudobdellovibrionaceae bacterium
CTTGCAGAAAGTTGAGAAATCACCAAATGAGGTTTTGACCGAGCAAAACGCCCACAACCTTGCCGCTATTATTTTCTATGATGTCCAGCTTCAAGAGAATATGAAACAACTCGGCATGAAGGTTGATGGAGAATTGATCCTTGCTATCAACAGAATGAAGAGTCTCCAAAAGCTTTATCTTTTCGAACAAAAAGGTGGTGAGGATTACCTTTCATGAGCTTGAATAAGATAAATTAGACAATCATTGAAGTCAGTGTGTTAGGAATAACAATGCATAATGTGACACCATAATAGATTGAAATTTAAAGGCAATATATCAAAAATGTCAATCCATTTATTTATCTATCTATACATTGTGTCTATACTAAATTACCTTTATATTTTGATGCATGATGAACTAACATAAACTACGATCTATTATTTAAGCTAAAACATATTAAGAAACAATAATTTTCTAAATTTTTAAATAATTCAAGCAAAATCAGTTGATTTTCGTATTTTTCATATTTCTGGGGTTTTGGGGTTTTGGG
>JBHIVS010000456.1:0-530 GCA_041987885.1 Pseudobdellovibrionaceae bacterium
TCACATCAGGCCTTTATGACTTTTGAGATAGTTGAATTAAGAACTTAACTACTTAATAATAGCAGTTTAAACATATACTTTTACTTTTCTTCACATCATTATAATACCAAAAAATAACGTTTACTTAAAAATTAACTGGATTATTAATAATTATTTAACATACATTTCAGTTTTCATTCACCGAAGAACCCACATATCCAAGCGATAAAAAACCACGGAGATAACACAAAATACCAGTAAAAATTCCAAATCCAGGCCTACCATGCAAATACCAGTTTGAATGGGTAGAAAATCATGTTTAGCCATACTGCGTCAACTGGAGGCATCCACCAATTAAAAGGGAAATAGTTCCACCACATAGTAACATCGTGGGCATGTCTTAATAAAGGATAATCAAAGAATGTAAGCACTTACTTTTACATCGAGGGGCAATATAATCAAAATAATTAAATAATTTTTTATCTATTGTTAATATAATATGAATTTAAAATTAATTAACTTTCATATTTCTGGGGTTTTGGGGTTTTGGG
>JBHIVS010000457.1:0-530 GCA_041987885.1 Pseudobdellovibrionaceae bacterium
CCCAAAACCCCAAAACCCCAGAAATATGAAAATTCCCCCTAAAATAGATAATTAGTAAAAAACAAAAACGAATATTTTGACAATTTAACAATCAAAATACGGTTATTATTAACAAAATTGATGAATTTTGGTATATTTTGTGTTTTAAAAGCTCAAATTTACGGGCTATATATTTATATTTATTTAAATATATAAAATATTAAAAACTATTTAATTTCATTTTTAAATATCAAAAAATAAAAATAATAATCATGTAATTGAATAAACAGGAATCAGAATGTGAGAGCCCAGAAGCTATGTTTATGGACGATGCTATTGATAGCGTTATTGAGTAATTATGGGAATAATATGATAAAAATGGATCAGGAAATCTCACCAAGGAAGAATGCAAAAAATTCGTAGCCGAAGCATTAGGATTTCAAGGCGAGCTAAAAGATAGAGATAATGCATTTGATGAAGTCTTCAAAACCCTTGACCGAAGCAAAAATGACTTTGTAGGTAGATCAGACCTATTTTTATTCATAAAATAA
>JBHIVS010000458.1:0-530 GCA_041987885.1 Pseudobdellovibrionaceae bacterium
CCCAAAACCCCAAAACCCCAGAAATATGAAAAGATAAAAATAATCTAAAATCAATTAATCACTTTTTTTTCTTACCCTTACCCTTTCCTTTTTTACCTTTCTTTGATTTGTTATTTTGCTTTTTCTTTTCTTCAAAATTATCATATACGTCTTTAGATATCTTAATCGGCACCTCAACATCATAAACATGATTCGCAAATTCAAGTATGGCAGAAATTCTTTCGACGCCTAAATCCGTTATAAAATTGTGATTAAAGTCATATCTGCCCAAATTTAGATTTTTTTTCATGCAGTTTTCGATAGCGTCTAGAACTTCATCATCCTCGTTGAACTAATTATCAGATAAGTAAATTTTCTTCAGAGTTTTTGCTACTGATGTTCCTCTAAGGACTTCAATTACTCCTTTGTTTCCAAGATGATTTCCATTTAGAGAAAAATCTTCTAACAGACTTTTTGAGTTAATCAAAATCTCAAAGCATGATCTGGCACCGGTTTCGTCAATGTTGCAGTAATTTAGTGAAATCAGAGTA
>JBHIVS010000459.1:0-530 GCA_041987885.1 Pseudobdellovibrionaceae bacterium
CCCAAAACCCCAAAACCCCAGAAATATGAAAATAAAAATGGGTCGGTCGATATATATGATTTTATCTGATGTAATATAAAAATGAAGTTTAATTGTTTAATTAATTTTAGCTTTTAAGTATTTTTTATTAAAATCGAGTCAGATAAAAAATATTATTTTACTGTTTGTAGACTACACCATACTACTTATCTACCCTAGCCTATCTCATTAATGCCTAATCTACCTATATACCCCGTCTATTTGTTCACCCAATGAGCAATTCAAGTATAATGAATATGGTATTGAATACAATTAGTGGCCCTATATTAGAAAGTAAATATATTTATAAGTTAATGTGTTTAGAAATAAATGAATGCTTACTACTTACATCTCATGTATTTTCGGAATGTGTGTATCAGCATGATCATTTGGCCCTTTTAAGTCATAAGTGATACTTCCGGATCTTGATTTTCTCCAGGGCGGCTTGGATCAGGTTCTGGTTTATTTAAACGCTCAATATTCAGTCCCATTTTGATTAAAAATCTATCGTT
>JBHIVS010000460.1:0-530 GCA_041987885.1 Pseudobdellovibrionaceae bacterium
GATTTTTGCGTACTGCATCCGTCAGCAAACCACCCTGATCAAACCCGACATATCCGGGAGGCGCGCCGATCAGGCGGGAAACGGTATGCTTTTCCATGTATTCACTCATGTCAAAGCGTTCAAAATTAATTCCCATGATAAAGGCCAGTTGCTTTGCCAGTTCTGTTTTTCCTACACCGGTAGGTCCGGTGAACAGAAAAGAGCCAATTGGATGATCCGGATGATGTAGTCCTGCACGGGAGCGCTTGATGGCCTGCACTAAAGTTGCTATTGCTTTATCCTGACCAAAAACCTGCATCTGCAATTCTTTATTCAGTTCACGCAGTTTATCCTTATCGGTAGAATTCATCCGTTCCACAGGAACACGCGCCATTCCTGCAACCACCTTTTCTATATCCTGTACAGCAACTGTTTTGCGTTTTGTACCGGGACGCAACCGCACCATCGAGCCAGCCTCATCAATCACATCAATTGCCTTGTCCGGCAAATAACGCTCGTTAATGTATTTTTCAGCAAGCTCTGCAGCAGTT
>JBHIVS010000461.1:0-529 GCA_041987885.1 Pseudobdellovibrionaceae bacterium
TTTTCTGAACTTTTTTTTCTGAACTTTTTTTTCTCAACTTTTTTCTCAACTTTTTTTTCTCAACTTTTTTGGTCAACTTAATGAATACCATAATTTACTTCCAGAGATCCTTACAATGTGTTCTTTGAGTTTTTATTTGGGCAATTTTTTCTCAACTTTTTGTTTCTCGACTTCTCAACTTTTTTTTCTGAACTTTTTTTTTTCTCAACTTTTTTTTCTCAACTTTTTTTCTCAAAATTCCATCATAAATGATGAGTATGAAAATAATTTTATGCAAATTTAAAAAAATCATGTCAATAGCCAAAATTGTGTCAATAGCAATTTTTTCTCAACTTTTTGTTTCTCAACTTCAACTTTTTTTTTCTGAACTTTTTTTTTCTCAACTTTTTTTCTCAAAAGTCCATCAAAAACGATGAGTTTGAAAATAATTTTGGGCAATTTTTCTCAACTTTTTGTTTCTCAACTTCAACTTTCTTTTTCTGAACTTTTTTTTTCTCAACTTTTTTTCTCAAAAGTCCATCAAAAACGA
>JBHIVS010000462.1:0-529 GCA_041987885.1 Pseudobdellovibrionaceae bacterium
GCTTTAAAAAGCCCCTCATTTAAAAGAACATCGAATAGAGAAGTATCTACTTATGTTTACTTAACCATTCATTCATCATCTTGATTTCTGATTCCTGGGCAGAGATAACATCTTCAGCAAGCTGGCGTACTTCTGGATCAGAACCATATTGAAGAACTACTTTTGCCATATCAATTGCACCTTGATGATGGGGGATCATGCCTCTCATGAAATCAACATCAGCATTTCCTGTAAATGGAACCATCATATCTGCGTGCATTTCATCATTGACCTTAATGTATGCTTGAGTTGATGGGCTATCTTCATTTTTGCTGTCAGAATGATTTTTATTTTTTGCCAACCATTCATTCATCATCTTGATTTCTGACTCCTGGGCAGAGATAACATCTTCAGCAAGCTGACGCACTTTTGGATCAGAGCCGTATTGAAGAACTACTTTTGCCATATCAACCGCACCCTGATGGTGAGGAATCATACCCAACATAAAGTCAGTATCTGCATTTCCCGTGAAATCAATACCCATTCCGCT
>JBHIVS010000463.1:0-529 GCA_041987885.1 Pseudobdellovibrionaceae bacterium
TATGGCTGATTTTCATATCCAAGTTATGTTTTCTCTTGTTGTTGTTAATTTCTGCTTTTTATCTGGCATCAAAATGATCTGTTATTTCAAGTTTTTCTTTTGCTCCTGGGTTAATGTATTCTTATCTGTAGTATTTTGGCCTAACAGTCATTTCATCTTCTGTATAAGCAGATTAAGTTGGACTATTGTGTCTAGCATATGGATAATGAGTTGGGTCAAGTGGTGGTGAATAGTCCCACATGTCTGTTGTTGGTCGGATACCGTTTTCGTTTTCAGTATCATACCTAGGTCTATCAACATTGGCACCATTAGTATAAACAGGTACAGCTCCGACATCCTATGCTTGCAAGAGAATTGTAGTGGCAATCAAACTGATTATTCTCATTCTGATATTTAATTTGGTAATTTAACAAATATGTTTAAATTGTTTTATAATAATATTAATCACCTTTATAAATTATTCAGATGGGAGTTCAAAAGTTTTACGAATCGTTAACTTTTCATATTTTCGGGGTTTTGGGGTTTTGGG
>JBHIVS010000464.1:0-528 GCA_041987885.1 Pseudobdellovibrionaceae bacterium
TAGAATTGTCATTAACCTTATGCCACAGCTAAAACCATAAATGCTGCAAATGTGGTAGCAATGCGTCTGGCGCTGTCAAAGCAATAATAGTTCATTTATACATCATCGATTTCCATGTTTTCACTGCATAGCATTTCTGGAACGCACATATCAGCTGTAAAATCCTCCATAGTCATAGTAGCGCACCTTTGAGCAATACCCTCAATAGTATCCTTGCAATCAGCATCTCCACTACAATCATCAAGGCCGCTATCTTCTGATGATTATCCTGCCACGGATAACATTAGCAATGATAATGCTATAGTTTTCATATTTATTTTTATATATTTTTAATTAATATTAATTAATTATTTAGAAGATAAATTTGGCATATATGTTGAATATATATTATATTCCCTGATTTGATACTCATTTATTTAGAGGAAAGCTTCAATTATTTTTTTCTATCTTTTTAGATTGCATTAGTGTATTAAAATGTTCATTTCTTTTATCGATTTTTTCATATTTTCGGGGTTTTGGGGTTTTGGG
>JBHIVS010000465.1:0-528 GCA_041987885.1 Pseudobdellovibrionaceae bacterium
GGAAGTATTTGTGCTTTACTTGTGTATGATATCACCAGGCGATAGACCTTCGATAACCTCATTAGATGGCTTGAAGACATGAGAGATAATGCTTACTCAAAGATGATCATTCTCTTGATAGGAAACAAAAACGATTTAAAATTTGAGCGAGAAGTCACCACGTAAGAGGGTTAAGAATTTGCCGACAAGCATAACCTGATATTTTTCGAAACCAGTGCAAAAACTGCCCAAAACGTCGAATAAGCTTTTGTTTAATCAGCTGTAGTAATTAACGAAAATATAAAGCAGGGGAATTATGACTTAAGAACCGAAAACATCGGAATCAAACCAGGAAATACCTTTAAATCATCGTTTGCGGAGCAAGGCAAATCAATTTAACCAAATAATTTATTGAGAGACGGCAACTAAAATGCATAATAAAGAAACAAAGGCTGTTGCTGATTAAGGTTTAATAAATGGTATTATAACTAAAAATGATGTCAATATTGGTAAATGTTTTTCATATTTCTGGGGTTTTGGGGTTTTGGG
>JBHIVS010000466.1:0-528 GCA_041987885.1 Pseudobdellovibrionaceae bacterium
CCCAAAACCCCAAAACCCCTTAAAAATGAAAATATTAAGGTTTAAATAATAATAAATAAATATCGTTAATTTATATTATATTGTTATCTTAAATACAATTATGGTAGATCCCAATTCAAATGGATTCATTTTTATAATAAATATCTATCAATTCTTAAAATATGAATTTGCTATTCACTTCTTATTTGCTTTTCCAGCTTTTTTCGCGTTTTTAGCATCTTCTTATTTCTGAACAGCTTCCTCAGATTTTTTCTCTGCTTCAGCACCTTCAGCAGCAGCTTTTTTAACAGATGGAAGACTATCTGTTGACTATTTAGAAGCATCAGATTTTTTGTCTGAAACCTTTGGAGCATGGAGTGATTGTTCCTCTTCATGCTTGGTGCCATCTGGGCAATTTGGAGGAGGTGGGAAGAACATACTAGCAGTAGAACTTGGGGATACATAGGTATGAGTGCATCCTAATGAGTCTTTGAATGTATGAGGCTCAAGTGGGTCTTTATGCCAGTCCTCTTGTTGTGCGAAAGCAGC
>JBHIVS010000467.1:0-524 GCA_041987885.1 Pseudobdellovibrionaceae bacterium
CCCAAAACCCCAAAACCCCAAAAATATGAATTAAATCAATTTAAGTTTTGTAGGCTTTTTTATCAATTATTTATTTAAAATAGATTTATTAAATGAAATAATATTAATAATTTTTCTATAAAATATATAAAAACTTACAAATATGAATGCCAAAAAATTAGTCATAATAGGTGACACTAGTGTTGGCAAAACCTCAATATTGCAAAGATTCGTATTCAATAAATTCGACTTCGAATCGATGCCGACACTAAGTGGAGCATTCAAGACAAAGGATGTCAACTTTGATGACGGCAAAGGTAATAATGTAGCGTTGAAGATGTAGATTTGGGATACTGCAGGCCAAGAAAGATTTGATGCCCTAACAAAGATGTATTTCAATGGTGCATCCGCCGCTTTAATAGTATATGACGTAACAGATAATTTAAGTTTCGAAAAGGCACGTAAATGGGTTAATGATCTAAGTGAACAAGATTCAAATAGTTAACAACCAATAATAAAGTTTTTAGTTGGCAACAAATGCGATT
>JBHIVS010000468.1:0-524 GCA_041987885.1 Pseudobdellovibrionaceae bacterium
ATAAAATCAAAATATCGAGAGAAGAATAATAATATCGACTCATTACTCGATTAGTTTGAATTATACTAATCCATATTAGGAGAAACAGTAACAGTATAACTAAACACCGAATAATCCTTGACCCAGTCCATTATCCCCAAGCCTATGCCGTCTAAAATCAGAAAGGAAACCTTATCATACGAACAAAAACAATAGCAGGTACTTCATCAAAATAATTAACTGCGAGAAGATTCTTCAAAGTGGTGTGTTGAATTATGGAAATGGAAATACTGATATAACAATACACAAGTGAAAAATAAAAACAGTTTTGAAAGTATTTTTGATATTAAAAAAGATAATATATTTCATTATCCTTTGTTGTTCAAGCAATGTTTGTATTATAATATAGTTTCAAATTATTGATATAATACTTGCTTAATTAATTGCTTTTGTATTTTATTTACAGCTAAAATTATCATTTTAAAAAACATTATAATATATTAATAACAAAATATTTCATATTTCTGGGGTTTTGGGGTTTTGGG
>JBHIVS010000469.1:0-523 GCA_041987885.1 Pseudobdellovibrionaceae bacterium
TTCTCCGAGAGCGATGGGCTAAGGCCACCAATACTAGTAGTTCATCGATGTCATACTGAAACATCAACTGTTGCCAGAGCATCAGTTCCCAAGCTACTTTGTGCTTCTTGTTTATAATATTCTTGTCAAACAGCTATTACTTACTTCTCTATCATTAAAAATATTGTGTGCATCATAGTCAATACGGAAAGGATCAAACTGAGTCTCAACTACTTCATGAGAAGAGCATTTACCTAATTTGGGTCCTTCTGTAGCAATATCGAAGCCTTTTAGCTCAGCCTCAGGATAGGATTCCATATTGTACCACAGCGGTTTTCCTCATCTATCATCATCTTTTTATCATTTTTATACCATAATAAATTAATTATATAATTTAATTAATATATTACTTCGAATGGCTGAGATTCCAGTTTAATTCAATATTTCTATTAAATTTAGCGAATATAAGCAATATTTAATAAACAATGAAAAATTCTTTAAATTCTAATTTATTTCAAAAGTTTGGGGTTTTGGGGTTTTGGGG
>JBHIVS010000470.1:0-523 GCA_041987885.1 Pseudobdellovibrionaceae bacterium
GGACCTTAAGAATCCATTTGTGCCCTCATTTTTCTTATTTTCTTCTTCTTTCTCCTCATTTTCATTTTTTATTTGCTCTCCGACAATAGACTCAAGCTTCTCCTGCGCAGTCATCTCAGCTTCATTTTACATATTCTTAAGCATACTAATCGCCTCCTTTTCAGCTTCAGCATAATGCTTTGCATGTTAGGCTTAAAATTTCGAATCTGCTTCTTCTTATTCTTTCATTTCTTTAATCTGGTTGAAAATTTCATCTTTGTCTTATTGTTCCTTTTCAATTTTAGCAATAGCTTTATCAAAAATTCCTTGGCCGTCAATTTATACTAATTAATTGACAGGCTTCTAGACTCCATGGTGGTGCTTATAAAGTCGATGGGCCTCAGAAGATCCTGATATCAATAGGGCAATAACTAATCCTATTTTCATATTTTATTAAATATTATTATAATAACCCTTGTGATTTTAATTAAATTAACAGCTTAATTTTGTATTTTTCATATTTCTGGGGTTTTGGGGTTTTGGG
>JBHIVS010000471.1:0-522 GCA_041987885.1 Pseudobdellovibrionaceae bacterium
TGGCACTAAAGAGATCTACTTATAATGGTACTCACTAGTTGGAATAGGATTAATATTCAGCACAATATTCCATCCAGGCAAGAAAGGTAATTTCTTTTTCACCCTTCAGATGTTTGTAACATTTACTATTGTCCTGGAGGGTCTGGCTTTGATACCGTAGCTTGTACATTTATATTAATCCAAAGATACTGAGGGATTAAATTCATACTACCTTTACTGCCTAGGTTTTGCGAGGATCGGCAGAATATTCTTTTGGATGTCTATGAGTTCAAAACGCGAAACATTTTGGTACCTCATCTTAGCTGACATCGTACACACATTTTTATTGTGCTTCTTTGCTTTTATGTATAGAAAAACTAGGAATATAAAGGATAATACGGTTTTGGGTACATCAATAAAAAGGAAAGATTGAGAAATATCTGCAAGAATATCGTAATTTTATAAATGATGATTTAATTCAATTCAACCAATTTTTATATTTACGCAAATCTTTTTTTCATATTTTCGGGGTTTTGGGGTTTT
>JBHIVS010000472.1:0-522 GCA_041987885.1 Pseudobdellovibrionaceae bacterium
CCCAAAACCCCAAAACCCCAGAAATATGAAGTATCCTAAATTTCGGCTGATATTATATATTATTTATTTATGTTTTGAACAAATAATATATAAACTTATCAAAATGCTCCTTGTTTTTCTTTATCTTCTGGCTTCTAATAAGCATAATTAATATGCATATTCTAATCCTTCTTTCCCCAAAGTGAAGTTGAATTTTGTTCTACGAATTGATTGACGTCTGGATTCGAACTGTTAACGATCTTCCCATTTGTATTAATCCTGCCTCTAAGCTTGGTTTTAAAGAAATCGATTACACTTGTTGACTCGCCTACTTCAAACCCACGTGTCTGATCTTCATTCATTCCGTACCAAGTGTGTTGACCTCTAATTGTGAGATTTTTACCTCCATCTACGTTCATTATATGTCCAGTTAATTTTTTAGAGTGTTGTGATGTTAAGAAGATTATTGCATGACATACTTCTTCAACTGTGCAGGCTCTTTGCATAGGGTTAGTGTCGGCTTCTTTTTAACATATTGATTCA
>JBHIVS010000473.1:0-522 GCA_041987885.1 Pseudobdellovibrionaceae bacterium
ACTGTAAGTACTTTTAGCAGCTGTCCTCAAGATTTAGTCTGTCTTTGAAGTTCCTTTTATCGTTAAGAGTGCAGGTTGCGTGGTCAATAGAATGAATCATGTAGTCAATCGCTGAGCAATCTTGCGGCTTGGAATGACAAGCGCATAAGTAAAGCCATGTGTCAGTTGCTTTCATCTTTGGGCATGTTTCTGCGTTACATTTGCCTTCGTTGATAAGAGGCACAAGAAGAAGGTTTAGCTCTGTAATGAAATATCGAATATGCTCATATTACCACAAATTTACGTCGACACCCTTTGGAGTAGACACAAGGTCACTTCCTTCCTAAGGGTTATTTATGAGAGCATGCAAGTATTCCTATGCAGCAAAAGGGCCACTCAAATCCTCAATTTTACAAGGTCCCCAATTATTCAGATCTTTAGCTTTAGTACCTCTTTCGTTTCTTCGTAGTTATTTTGACATTTTGATTTATGCAAATTTTATTAATTTATAAATTCATATTTCTGGGGTTTTGGGGTTTTGGG
>JBHIVS010000474.1:0-522 GCA_041987885.1 Pseudobdellovibrionaceae bacterium
ATGCCCATACAAAAATTTAGTTGCAAAACAATCACAGTTTAATTATGCTCCAATACATACTGATGATGTTGCTACAGCTGTTGGTGTAGCTTTGGATGGAGGTTAATCAGGCCAATTCTCCCTCAATGGCTCGCAATAACTCAATCTACGATAAATAATGAACACACTTGAAAAATAAGCTGGCCGTGATGAAGGAGGAACTGGTAGTTCTATGATCCCACCAATGGATTATATCTATGACTTTTTCGTTGGAACCACTGCTGATCTAAATATGTCAAGAATGGCTGCCTTCTATGAGTAGCATCAGGAACTTCAATCAGATCACGCCCAAAATCCATGGACAGCTTCCTTAGCCGCCATTGCATTTTCTGATTACTACGCCCAGCAAAACCTCGTAGAAGAAAACTTCACTCACCCAACATTTGGCGCATACAAATGCGCTCATCTAGATTGATAAACCTCGTAGAACCAAAAATATTTAAACATTTAATTTTCATTTTTAAGGGGTTTTGGGGTTTTGGG
>JBHIVS010000475.1:0-521 GCA_041987885.1 Pseudobdellovibrionaceae bacterium
CTAATCTTACCTTAAATGGAATTTTAATTCATCTTATATCTCTATCATATGACCTATATTTACAACATATTTATCTTATAGACTGGTCTGAAATTTCATCGAATGATAAATGAAATAGCATATGCCCACATATTCTTCTTTGTTGCTGTTATTTTGGTGCATGTTCTTGTTCCTGAGGCCTTTGCGGTTTTCTGCATATATATGTACATTGGTACCATAATCTTTGAAATTGTAGGTATGACACTTGAAAATAGGATGATGGTCAAAATTTCTTTCTGGCTCCAAACATTATTACTTGTAGTAATCTATATCACAATAATGAGCGATGACTGGTGTAGATTTTACCTCTATAGAGGTCACGCTTGAGGGCTCAAGGAGTGAAGGAAATAAGAAAAATCAGCATATTTAATGATTTTCTTCATATAAGTTTACCTGATATCTTGATATATTAGTATCTTAAATCAAATTCTTTGAATTCTTTTCCAATATTTTTCATATTTTCGGGGTTTTGGGGTTTTGGG
>JBHIVS010000476.1:0-520 GCA_041987885.1 Pseudobdellovibrionaceae bacterium
GGGGCTTTATTGCTTGTTGTATTGCTATTGTTCCGGTGCCATTTGATGGTTTTATTGTTGGTATCTTCCTTTGTTATTTCGTGGGCTATTTTCATCGTCTAAATAATAACGGAGTGGACTTCTATTCCTGCTATTTGATCCTGCTCCCGAATACGCAGAGCTTCGCCTATCTGCCGATATATGCGACCCGACACTCTCTGAATTGCTCTAATACCCCAAAGACTAACCCTGCCTGCCACTAAATTTATTCCTGTTTTACCCTTATCTTTATTTCTAATCAGTTTACATTTTAGGCATGAATTCATTTTAGGTGCCTTAAAGTATGCCATATGTGTTGCTCATATTTTTTTATTTATTTTCTGTGATTTAAGTTTAAGTAATTAATTTATATGAATTTTTATTCTTTATTAATTTGAAATCTAATGAAAGATTCGGGTATCAAAATATTCAGATTTTTTGAAATTATATGTTTTAATATGAAATATAATTTTTCAAATGTTTGGGGTTTTGGGGTTTTGGG
>JBHIVS010000477.1:0-521 GCA_041987885.1 Pseudobdellovibrionaceae bacterium
TTCGGAATAAGTTGATATTATGGTGCCAGTGTTATCCTAAGACAATATTCGGCCACTTGACTAAATCCAAGAGGAAGACACAGAAAAAATTAATTCGATGGATATGGACGCCGTTCAACCCCAGCATATCCAAGACCTGCTTCAAAAATCCAAATAGCTTAAGTAGCATTCTTCTCCCAAACATCACAGAAATGAAAGTTTTTAAAGATTAGCAGCCCCTACAAGTTAATCTGCCTTGGAGAAAGATTAGTCCAGGCAATCGGTTTCGGCGTATGATGATCCAAACATTGAATACGAAGAAGACGAAGAACAAGGCCTCCACCCTTAAAATGAAGACATGCATATTGAAATTGCCTAGAATGTAGAGTAAAAATGAAAATAGATTAATATTTTATAATATTTTAAAATAGATTAAGAAAAAATTCATTTTTAAGGGGTTTTGGGGTTTTGGGGTAAATTTCCGCCGGCCGGACGACGTCGAATCATTGCTACTATAGGACGTGTATTCCTGATACGCGTAT
>JBHIVS010000478.1:0-520 GCA_041987885.1 Pseudobdellovibrionaceae bacterium
GTAATATTCTTCCAACACATCCATCTGCTCTTGACCCACCTGCTCCAATCTCAGCTGCTCTCCTCCAAGCTGACCCAGAACAAGGCGCCAATCAAAAAGCAACTGCTGCCGTTAGAAAAGGATTCAACAACAAGGGATATCCTCAACCAGAAAACGTTCTCGTCCTCGATCCAAAGATCGCAAGAACCCATACTACTTTCTACTCCCAACAAGTATGAAAATGAAAAATTGAGATAGTTAAACTGACAATTAAAGTCAATGTATTTAAGAAAGCTATTAAGATTATGAAGTTAACAGTTAGTAATAATCAATTCACACTTTCGTTTTTATAATTTCATTTATTCTTCTACGTTCGTAATTTATATGTAACGTTTATTTTATCCGTGACTGCCATGCCTCTTGGTAGATCACGCCCTTTTCTTTTTTCTATTTATTATATTTATTTTGGTTTTAAATGAAATATTTAACGTTAAAATTTAAATATCAATTATTCATTTTTAAGGGGTTTTGGGGTTTTGGG
>JBHIVS010000479.1:0-519 GCA_041987885.1 Pseudobdellovibrionaceae bacterium
ATTGAATTTGATGAATTCGAATTGCTTCGGGCTATTGGAAATTGTATGGATTGGGGAGTGGTTGGGAATCTAGCAATGTGGAATTGTTTGCGATATTGAAAGTGTGATCTACTACAATGGGATTGGAAGACAGTTCGCTGTTGGCTGTACAATCAGTATCTGGATTGTCGAATCAGGATTAGGTGATGGTTCGTTGATATCAAAGGCTGCTTGGGACATTAGTGGTCGAAATTTGGACAATCAATTGAACAATTCAGAATTTCAGTGGTTATTGGTCTGATTTACCTCCATTTAAGGCTAATAATTATAATATTACTATATGAATTCAATTAATTATTATAAAATGTACCAAAATAGCAAATTAATTATTATAAATTTCAGATTAATTATAATAAAAATATAATAAATATAATAAAAAAGATATAAATTGTATATGTTTTGCATATTTGAAGGAATATCAGTGAATTTACTCTCCATCCAGCAAAAAAATTCATATTTTCGGGGTTTTGGGGTTTTGGG
>JBHIVS010000480.1:0-519 GCA_041987885.1 Pseudobdellovibrionaceae bacterium
GAAAGAGAAATATGACATTCGTTCGTTGGTTTATTCTTGAGAGATTTCTGCCAAGTCTCGACGCTGAACAACTTTTCTTGGCGCTGATCTTTTCTCTGTTCGTCTCTTCTTTTCTTACAGCAGTGTTGTGGCCGTGGGGCCTAATCGTTACTTGGCCAGTTTTCGTGTTCTGGATTACTACCGGTTACGTTGTTTTCACTGAATGGTTGTCGGGAATGAGAAAAGAATGGAAAGACGAGACCGGCGGAGATAAGTAAGAATATTGCCCTGGTGGTGAAATGGCAGACACAGGAGACTCAAAATCTCCCGCTTCACGGCGTGCCGGTTCGAGTCCGGCCTGGGGCACCAAGTTTATAGGATAGATACTGCATATCAAAAATGGCAAAATCTATAGAAGGTGAAAGCCGAAGGAATAGATATTCTAGAGAACTAGATATGACTCCACTAAAGAAATCATGTGGATAGCGTGTAAGCGAATTTACAATAGGGTGATCGACAGCTCGAAACAGCACCAGAAAA
>JBHIVS010000481.1:0-519 GCA_041987885.1 Pseudobdellovibrionaceae bacterium
CCCAAAACCCCAAAACCCCGAAAATATGAATAAATTTTATTTATATTTCTGTAATAATATTAATTCAATCAATTCATAAATCACCTGCTTTGCCTTTGTAAAGTTTAAAATTTTGGAAATTGCTCACTAATTCCTTTTTTTGCCTATTATTAACTTTTGATTCTGAAAACTCTTAGATGCTTTATTTCAAGTCTATCAGGCTGTCTTTAATATTTCTGTTAATTAGCTCCTCGTCAGACTCAATGTCCTCATCCTGGGCTTTTTGCACCTGATTTTGGTCAAGAGATTCGCGGAACATCATCTCCAGATAAATCATTTGCGGCTTAAACACTTCAGATTCATTATATATTTTGAAAGTTCTAAATTATTAAGCTTTTTTTGATATATTTTTGTTTTTCTAATTAAGTTAGTGAGGAATCATAAAAGTAACGTCTTCGTACATATGATACTTTATTGGGCTATGGAACGATTCTTCAGATTCATTATCCTCTTCCTAACCAATATTCTTGGTGTCGATAA
>JBHIVS010000482.1:0-519 GCA_041987885.1 Pseudobdellovibrionaceae bacterium
TAATTAGGTGATGTATCTAGTTCTCCTGAAGCTAAATGCAATAGTTTTGAATATTGCATGCAAGACCAAGATATCTCTTTAGAATTGATAAAGTCTAAATCATGCAGTAAAAATAAGGTACATTAGTTAGAGAATGATTCATGTTACTCGTATAACTACACGTCAATGATAGAGCATATTAAAAATGTGCATATGCCAATGTAAAAAGTTTATAAATGTCCCCTAAAATGCTTCAATACTGATCAGATGACTAAGAAAGAGTTAATTGAGCACATTTCGAATGAGTGCGGTAACTTTGAAGTTGATTGCAAGGTATGTCAAATTGGTTAAAAAAGAAGAGAGACAGTATTTGGACCTCATGATCAATTTTAGTGTTTGAGAGGGTTGATGAAAGCTAATAAAAACATGGATCGCCAAATTGAACAACTTGAAACAGATGTAAGAGAACAAATACTGGAATAAAATAGTTTTGGTTAGGTTCGTATAATCCAAACGAGTAGTGAGGATTCTGAATCCAGC
>JBHIVS010000483.1:0-518 GCA_041987885.1 Pseudobdellovibrionaceae bacterium
TTTGTGTGGTCTTGGGCCACTGAAGTGAGCGATGGTTTATGTTCTATCTTATAGTCAGGAGCTAAATTATTATCAAATACAACCAATTGTAAAAATACTTCGCTGAAAAAAGATTTTTATGTTACTTACCTACTGGCTACCTATGAAACAAATTAGTTTTCTAAATGTGGCCATACCCTACACACTATTTCTCTTTGATATCATAGTTTTCCTGCGCAAGTTCATTTTTATTACCATTTGTATCTTTTTAATTTAAATAATACTATCGACGAGCCCGCTCATCACGCATATCAAGCATATCTTAATGCTGGTTTTGATTGCTGGGTTTTACGCAATTACTTCCCATTAATTACTTCTGTGATGTTTTTTATTTTTTAAAAATGGTTTTCTATAATATATTATTTATATATTATTTTTTATTAAAGTATAAAATTAATATTTAGTCTGAATTAATTAATTAAATGTCAGGGAATAAATGCAAAATATTTTTCATATTTTCGGGGTTTTGGGGTTTTGGG
>JBHIVS010000484.1:0-517 GCA_041987885.1 Pseudobdellovibrionaceae bacterium
GGAAGCTAGAACTTATTATTCCACACAGGTTCTTTTCCCATGCTTTTAGCCACATCTGTTTTCACCTTATCCTTTCCATATTTGAACGTACAGAATGTGCTCATTTTCCCGTAATACGATTTATCCTTCTTAAACTCAGCCTTTTATACCGTAAACTAAAGTATCCCACCATCATCATCTCCGCCACCCTTCTACTCCTCAATCTGGTTCTCAAATTCTTCAATGTTATCTGTCACCATTTTCACAAATCTTCAAGATATTCAAGATATTCAATCTTTTAAATATAGTGTATTTTTAAATATAATAATAAATAATGATAATTATAAAAGTATTTAAGTAAATTAGTATTATATTTTATTTTATTAAGAATTTATTAAGTTTAAATTAATAATTAGTTTTTGATACAATTATATTTTCTGAATAAATAATAAAAATAATAGGTGATTTAAAATACGTGATTTAAAATATGTGATTTATAATATTGAATTTCATTTTTAAGGGGTTTTGGGGTTTTGGG
>JBHIVS010000485.1:0-516 GCA_041987885.1 Pseudobdellovibrionaceae bacterium
CCCAAAACCCCAAAACCCCAGAAATATGAAAAAACTAATTTTTTATTTAAAGAAAATATGTTGCATTTTATTGTTTTTCAATTTATTTATCAATTACATCAATAGGCAGAATTAATTTTAACATTTTATGAGGAAAATTTATTTAGACTGTCTATTTACATCTATTAGCAGTTATTGATATTATTGATTGTATTTTTTGTATGAAGAATTTCACATCATTGATGTTGTAGTAGTGGTTGTTGTAGTCTATTATTACATACCTCCTGGCTATTACATTGGCTATTACATACCCATCATTGGCTATTACATTCCCATCATTGGTTATTACATTCCCATCATTGGCTATTACATTGGCTATTACATTCCCATCATTGGCTATTACATTGGCTATTACATTCCCATCATTTGTTATTACATTCCCATCATTGGTTGTTGTTGCATTCCCATCATAGGTTATTGCATTCCCATCATAGGTTATTGCATTCCCATCATAGGTTATTACATTCCCATCATTTG
>JBHIVS010000486.1:0-515 GCA_041987885.1 Pseudobdellovibrionaceae bacterium
GTGAATACACGCCCTAAAGTGTATTCCATGTGTTTCTGCTCACAAGCACCAGTTTTGCTGGCATGACATTGTACGCTCTTACAACTAAAGCAGACATAACGATAGCGTACAGCATAGCGGCAGGTGCTTCGGTAGCCATGCTGACCTTCGCTATCCTCCTAATATTCGTCAACGCACCCGCATTAGTTCTAGTATACAGTGTATTCGGAGTTATCCTAGGATTATGCTTTGTTGCCATCGACACAAGACTCATTATCGACTAACGCAAGTATTAAATAACTACTGATGATTTTATAGTTGCTGCACTTCTCTTATATTTGGACATCATTTAGATATTTATTCATTTGCTTAGCTTATTTGGAAGTAGGAGGGATTGAAGCATCGTTACTATATTTTATAGATGTAAAATATCAATAAAGTAATACATATATATTCAAAATTGACCTTATTTAAATCTGTTAATAGTAGTCAATTTTACAATTTTTTTCATTTTTAAGGGGTTTTGGGGTTTTGGG
>JBHIVS010000487.1:0-516 GCA_041987885.1 Pseudobdellovibrionaceae bacterium
GGTCTGCGATAAGCCTCGGGGAGTTGACGAATGAGCGTTGATCCGGGGGTGTCCGAATGGGGGAACCTGGCTGGGGTTATGCCCAGTCGCTGGCATCTGAATTGTATAGGGTGTTGGTGGGAACGCGGGGAAGTGAAACATCTCAGTACCCGCAGGAAAAGATATTCTGTTAGTAGTGGCGAGCGAAAGCGGATGATGGCTAAACTGTGTGCGTGTGATACTCGGCAGGGGTTGCGTGCATGGGGTTGTGGGATGCAACTGTTAGGAGTCTGCCGGCTTCTTGTGTAGTGATAAAATGGCATGGTGAGGTGAAAGGTTGTGAGTGGCCTACCGTAGAGCGTGTGAGTCGTGTAGCTGGTTGCTGTGTTGTCTGCATTGTTGTTTTCCCGAGTAGCACGGGGCTCGTGAAATCTTGTGTGAATCTGCCGGGACCATCCGGTAAGGCTAAATACTCCCATGTGACCGATAGTGAACTAGTACCGTGAGGGAAAGGTGAAAAGTACTCCTAACGGAGAG
>JBHIVS010000488.1:0-515 GCA_041987885.1 Pseudobdellovibrionaceae bacterium
TCCTTATGGCCTAGAGCTAGTACTAACAAGCACACAATATAGTGTAGAATTGCTTAAAAGCATTCCACCCAGACCGGCTTGATGAGGTTGAGAAATTGGAGCAAGGAATCATTGCTAAAGTTACCTCAAGTACATAAAAGGAACTTAAAATGTGTCAAAATATGTTCGGAGGAGAAGGCGAAGCCGTAGCTGTAGACAAGGAACCATCCATGATTCAAGAAGAATAACAACAAGTGTAATAGATCTTGTAATAGAATTATCAAAATGAGCAGCAAATTAATGTAGATGATAATAGTCCATAATAAATCATTGATTAAGTATAACACAATATTAATGTAACAGATCTCAGTTAGATGAAATGAATTAATTTATTCAAATCATAAAATAATATTCAAAATGGAGGCAATCAAAATACACATCAAAATAACAGATATTTATCCAAAATAACAAAAATAATGGCAATCAAAAATAATGACGCATCGTTTTTCAAATGTTTGGGGTTTTGGGGTTTTGGG
>JBHIVS010000489.1:0-515 GCA_041987885.1 Pseudobdellovibrionaceae bacterium
CCCAAAACCCCAAAACCCCAAACATTTGAAATTAGTATCGTTAATTATTGACTAATATTATAATATTTATATTTGCAAAAAATGAAATCATAAATGATGAAAGGAGCAATTGTATTTATTGCTCTTAGCCAGGTTGATTAAGCTCAAGCTGTAGCTCTTCAATAAAATTAATAAGGAATCTTTTCCAAACTAATTCAAGAAGAAACTGCTGCATTTGATGCTGATAGAGAAATCCAAGAAGCTAGACAATATAAAAAACAATAATTGCTTGATGCGGAAAGAGAACATGATAAAGCAGTGGTAGAAGAAGAGGAAGAAGATAGAATTAAATCAGAGAAAGATGAAAAGGATTTTGAAGAAAGATCAAGGGAAGATAAAAGGAATAGATAGATTGCTGATCATTAGAAACTTCTGGCTGAAGCTATTAATGAACAAAATGTCCAATTAAGTGATGAAGTCGAAGTAAACTCTGTTTCTGACATTATTGGATCTGGAAGACCTTCGGGTTCATAATA
>JBHIVS010000490.1:0-514 GCA_041987885.1 Pseudobdellovibrionaceae bacterium
ACTCATTCTTTGCCTTGTAACCATCTCCTAGCAAGCTGCCATATAAGTCGCTGCCATCCAACTCGAATGTGTCCTGCATTGGTGTCTTTTGATCGAAGAAAGTGTCATGAATTTCTTCTGAGTTACCCAAAAAGGTGTAACCTTCGAATTTGTTTCCGAATTCATCCGTTACGCCATTTTTAAGACCATATTCTCCATACTTGTCATAAATACCTTTCTTCTTTGGATCAGATAATACGTCATATGCTTCACATATCCAGCCGAATTTCTCAGCATGCACAGCCTAATTAGTCGGTGCCTTGACTGGATTAAACTTAGTCGAAAGTCTTTTGAATCCACTTTGAATTTACTCGGAAGTTGCTTCTCTAGGTACTTCAAGAATGTTGTAATAGTTCATTTTTATTATATGTAATTATAGAATTAATTTTAAGTATTTTTAATAAGACCAATTAATTATTTTAAAATCTATTATCATAGTTATTTTTTCATATTTTCGGGGTTTTGGGGTTTTGGG
>JBHIVS010000491.1:0-514 GCA_041987885.1 Pseudobdellovibrionaceae bacterium
CCCAAAACCCCAAAACCCCTTAAAAATGAAAATATTATAAATAAGTGAAGAAATAAGAAAACATTTACCATTGAATATATGAATATATGTAATTAAATGATAAAAAAAAGATTAGGATCAAAAGTACAAAGTACTTTTTAAGATTAGTTTTAGTAAGGTGAAATATTTTTATTCTTTAATTAATTAAGAAATTATTTATCAATCAGCTCTATATACACTGTTTGAATATGGTTATTTTTTTAGAATACATCTAAATCTGTCAAAATGAAGTTGAAGTTTTGTGATGTAAACTCAGCATTGCATTCTTGTGGTCCAAACATGAATGAGCTAGCCAAGGGTACAAACTTTTATTTCTCGGTGGACAGGTATTTAGTTTGGAGAATCAGACCTTCTACGAAAGATTCTTTCAAAAGTATCTAATGCACTACCTAATTTTGATTGATTGTTATATTTACTCATATTAGACATATTACCTAACGTGTCTTTAATAAAGCAATACGAATTTTCGATTTCT
>JBHIVS010000492.1:0-514 GCA_041987885.1 Pseudobdellovibrionaceae bacterium
GTGATAAGAAAGTAGAGAGGTTTATTAACGCAAGCTGGCACGAGACCGTAGATTACCTGTTTGTTAGGAACTACAACACTGATATAGAATAGTTGTAAACAGGCCTTAAGTATAATCCCGGGTTTTCCTCATACGCCTGCCAATGTCAATTTAAATCATTTGACACCGTAGATAAAGATATTGCAGAAAATATGAAGTGGGGATGTGGTGGCCACTGAGATAATCAAAAATTGTAGCATTAAGCTAAAATTCTATTCAGAGACATTAAGCATGGTAGAATCAGGACAAAAATAAATATAAGCTGATAAAACATTTTCATATAATACATACTTATGATTCATAATTTTGGGAATCTTTTCATTATATTACTAATTAAATGCAGCTTTAATGTCAATTAATGACTACTTTCCTATCACTAAAATATTAATTAAAATCAAATGAGTTTAAATAATAATTTTAAAATATATTTAATTTCACTAGCATTTTCATATTTCTGGGGTTTTGGGGTTTTGGG
>JBHIVS010000493.1:0-514 GCA_041987885.1 Pseudobdellovibrionaceae bacterium
CCCAAAACCCCAAAACCCCAGAAATATGAAAAAAGAGGTTTAAATAATAAAAATTATAATTTTAAAAACTACAATAATACAAATATTATACATATTTTGTAAAATATAATGGATTAATCATCTGGAAAATTCTACCCACCGGCGTTATAGCCCCAATCGATAAAGCATATCTAATTAGATGGCCTGCCTGTCAGAATGTAACAAGGAATTAAGAATTAGATCAATAAAATCAATTCAAATAAGACCATGACCAATTTTTCTGGTTTTTAACTGAATCCGTTGCCATTTGACTCTAAAATGACGAGTAGTGTCCCCAGAAATGTTTTATCGCCTAAGAAACACCCGTAATATTTTCTTAAAACCAATAACCAGAAACAGATTCTTGACCCGCTAAAACACTAGTATAAGAAAATAAAGAGTCCTTATATATTTTAAGAACCACTGATTCATCAGTAAAAACGTAGTCCTATCATAAGCAAATTTGAGCCCCTAGAAGGTCTAGCGAAAGTAACTC
>JBHIVS010000494.1:0-514 GCA_041987885.1 Pseudobdellovibrionaceae bacterium
CCCAAAACCCCAAAACCCCAGAAATATGAAAAAAGTGTCTAATTTACATCAAAAATAAATGTTTTTTCTTAAATAAATGTATTTTTCAGAATCTTATTCAATTTTCAGAAGCATCATGCATCAAAATTGCATTCCTCTAATTCTTCTGTTGACTTTCCGCCTTCTTTGCACAGTTATTTTAATTCTATCAGGTTTTAGTCGTAGTTTTTGACATCTGAGTCTGATAAGAAGGCTTATCGAGCAGCTCGTGAGCGGCGAGTTGCGCCATTCATTCTGGGCTAATTACCTTACAATTTGTAAAGACTACAATCCTGAGGGCATTCTGGCTCTAATAGTAATCCACCCTTAAAAGACCATTTTTTCCAATGGCATTATTATACACACTCAAGTGATTTTTGCAATTGGCTTATTTTTGATTCCAATTTTGTCTAAGCATCTTCATTTTCATCTATTTATGCCTAAATCAATTGATCATTTTGAATTTGAATATCTTTCTTAACTTGTGAATATTTTT
>JBHIVS010000495.1:0-514 GCA_041987885.1 Pseudobdellovibrionaceae bacterium
TTATTAATTCCAAAAACCATGAGATTATTCTATCTTATTGTGATATAATTAAGTTTGAGAATATGAAATAATGCTTCTCTTTAATCTACTATCATCCTAAGATCTGGCTCATTTTTAATATGCATCACACACTCTACTGATTGAGGAAGTGCATTTTTTGTCAGGCCACACAAACTAGCAATGGCTATAATCCTCCTTATTTTCTTCTTATTAAAACTATATATATTAACATTAGTTATTACAAATTATCTTTCCTATTTAAAATTATATTTGTTCCATTTATGAACTATGCAAGACATCATAAATATCTCTGGTTGTTTTTCATTGAGGAACTGCGACGTGATTTCCGTATCTGTTATATAACCAAGCTCGTCCATGTTTTAAGCGGAAAAATTATTTGACTCCATTGATCTAAATTAAATAAATATAATGAATTGAATAATAAAACAGTATAATATTATATAGAGCATTGGAACATGCTTATTCATATTTCTGGGGTTTTGGGGTTTTGGGG
>JBHIVS010000496.1:0-513 GCA_041987885.1 Pseudobdellovibrionaceae bacterium
CCCAAAACCCCAAAACCCCAAAACCCCTTAAAAATGAAAAAATATTTTTTCTTTATCGATAAAGGTATGAAATAAATAAATGGTATAGTTCATATTTTTCCTCCTACTCTTTTTTTCATCTGCCGAATTATGAAGAGAAATGTGTCCAGGTAGTGGTCATCTTAGGAACACCCTCCTTTCCAAGGTTAAAGTGATGTGTCTCTTAATAGTCCTTGACATTTCTTGTAGCAAAAACAGGATGAGCTTCTCTAGAAGTATCTCTAAATTTGCTCTTTGTAGTGCTTTCGAAATTAGTGGGATTTGTTCCAAATTTATAATGAGTTCCGATTTAATTAAGGGTATTCTGATATCCGAAATGTTTGTTGGCAGAAAAATTAATTGGGTCTTTTTTCTCTTTAAATGTTTTGCGTTACTCAGTTCGGAAATTCTCGGCCCAACTTCTTGAATGATCCCAGTGAGACGACTCCAACTTATTCTTATCTTCTTTCCCCACTTAAATTCGCTCGTACGAAC
>JBHIVS010000497.1:0-513 GCA_041987885.1 Pseudobdellovibrionaceae bacterium
GAAATAAAATAGATTTCAGACCACCTAACATCAGTGTTTAATTTGAAGCTAAAATAAGAAAAAGAAGAAAAAAAGTAAGGAAATAGGCCTACCATAAAAGGAGGTGCTGCTAAGGGACAAGATAATATTATGGTTGATCTTGTAATAGGGAAAACCAATCAGAATGCTTCGAATAATTATGGAGGCGACGCATATGGTGGTGAAGAATATGGGGAGTATGGTGATGAATATGGAGATGAGACTGGTCCAGGGTTCAAGAGAGAAGCTGATGAAAAGCCTATTGATTTTATGTGATAAATCGGCCATCAAATATTAAAAGTAAAATATGCACTGAATACACCTAATTTGTAGGTGCATTGTGAATTTATAGTAATATGTGTTTTTTACTTGATCCCTCAATAAAAATCTATAAAATAATAGTAATGTACAATTTTATGATGATTTTTCAACAAAATAAAATTAGTGTTATAAGAAACCAAAATTTTCATATTTTCGGGGTTTTGGGGTTTTGGG
>JBHIVS010000498.1:0-512 GCA_041987885.1 Pseudobdellovibrionaceae bacterium
TCAGAGATATGAAGCAAACCGTCGCAGTCGGTGTCATCAAGGAGACATGTAAGAAGGAGAACAAAGGTTAAAAAATTGTCAACCAAAAGAAGGGAAAAAAATGATTAACGAATCTTATATTCTAAGTATGCCTTAATTCAAAATAGTCAAATATTAACTTTTGTTAAAATACACAAAAAATGTTCTTAATTTATCAATATATTTCATGTATTTATCAATTTTTCTGATTTGTATTTAATTTTTGGTCAATTATAGTCTATTTTAATAGAAAATTTAAATATTTCAAGATAATAATATTTTAACACAATCAAATTACTATATTTTTCTATTTTACCCACCTCTATCTTATAACACATCAAAATTTTTGTTAATTTGAATTTATACTGAAATAAACACTGAAATAAACACTCATCTATTTCAATCTATTTTAGAACGTTATTATATTTAACCAAGTCAAAATCAGCTTGAATTTATATTATTTTTTCATATTTCTGGGGTTTTGGGGTTTTGGG
>JBHIVS010000499.1:0-512 GCA_041987885.1 Pseudobdellovibrionaceae bacterium
TATGCGCCAAGGCTGCTGATGCTTGTGGAAAAGATACATTATGCTGCGGTCAAGCCAAAGATAAAGGTACAGTAAAACACACCGTGTGCAATACTAAAACTTTAAAGAAATATAAAACCTTCGATTTCGAATGTCTTTCAGCAGGTGCTAATCAATTACTCGCTGCCACATCTGCCCTTGTTACCGCCGCACTTTTCATGCAATGATTAGAGTTTATACACATTAATAATATAGAAATGTTTAGATAGAATAATAATAGATAAATATACCTTTCTTAACTAATAAACTGTTTTTTCATAATACTTAAATATACTATATTTTTCATTATTTTACAATACATGTGAATTAGCAATAAAAGTATGTTTTTACCATTTTATCATATATTTAACATTCTAATCTCATCTAATATTTGTTTATTTAGCCTAAAAAAATCTAAATACCAGGTGAAAGCTTCTTCAGATTTTTAAATGATTGATCAACATTTCATATTTCTGGGGTTTTGGGGTTTTGGG
>JBHIVS010000500.1:0-512 GCA_041987885.1 Pseudobdellovibrionaceae bacterium
ATGAAGTCGTTTTTACTGAGATCAAGCACAGCAAAAAATCTTTCTCCAATGATACCGGGAAGATTTGTATATGTAAGTAGAGTAACCTTATTGATGCCTTTTTGCTTATCATCACTCTATGCTACCAAGTCCTTGAAAATATCTTTGAAATAAGGGATAGCCACATTCTTTTTGAACTCTTCGTTATTTAAGATCTTGTCATCGACAAGCTCAATTTTATCACCTGAAGCACAACCTTCCATATTTTGGTATTCGAAAATCTAATGTAGAATTTAAAAGTGTTTTGTAGGAGTAGCAGAAAATCTGTTTTTATTTTTATCTTTTTAATATTTTTATTAATAATTAAAGAATTAAAATTGAGGGATATATATTTAAGTAGAGAACAAGAAATCAAAAATGTTCTTCCAAATATTTCAATTAAATCTTCGATTAATTATTGCATACTGGTGGGTGCTATCTTACATAATTGTATCTACTTTTATTTCATATGTTTGGGGTTTTGGGGTTTTGGG
>JBHIVS010000501.1:0-512 GCA_041987885.1 Pseudobdellovibrionaceae bacterium
AAGAATTAAAATCAAGAAATTGTGAAATTGACTCCTTAAAAGACCAGTATCATGAAGTAATCTCTTCAATCATGTGAATAGTAAAAATATGAAGCAAAATAAACAAATAATTAAACTTGATTATATGATGTGTTTTACAATAGATAATATTTTAAAATCTGTTACTGACAGAACAGTAAATTAATTTTTTCGATAGATAACGATGTATATTTAATGCTAACTAATATAAATAATAACGTATAAATAAAATAGATTAAAAATAAAAGCTAAAAATTCAAAGTTTTTTATCAAAAAGAAATACCAGAATGAATACATTTCATTTTTAATCAAATTTATCCCGATTCTCATTTTTATATTATGTTGGCAATCCGCCTAGACTCTTTTTAAATCAGTCAAGTTTTAGACAAAATTCATTTTTCCTTTGGAATTGTAAATACCTAATATTTGTGATTATTTCTCTCCAAATTTTAATGAATTTTGAGTATTTATCAATTTTGTTAATGATTTACATA
>JBHIVS010000502.1:0-512 GCA_041987885.1 Pseudobdellovibrionaceae bacterium
TGCAAGTAATTCATCGATCTGCCTTTTAGACTCCACTATCTACCAAACGCCAACTCCGGCTGCCATCATCATTAGGCCACCAGTTGGTTATGCTTGCTTTATACCAGGATAAGCTTCATATGCCAATTTACCGTTGGTGACTTAAGTTAATGTTTATGACTACATATCTCAGCTAGCAGTTACCCAATATTTACAAGTTAAATAAACTTAAAGTTTTAAATAATTAATATTAGCGGTCGATTATATTTTTCAAATTTGTTCAGCGAGTATTAATGTATAATATGATGACGTCAAACTATTAAATTAAACATGCATTTAATTTTCAACAATGACGTCAATGGCCAACATTTACCAAAATAAATAATACCATCAAAATAATTTTTCCAAATTTTACAAATTACTAATCTCATATAAAATTTTGATCAATTTTCGATAATTTGTTAGATATCAAATGAAGATATTTATAAAATTCCTATCTTTTTTTCATATTTTCGGGGTTTTGGGGTTTTGGG
>JBHIVS010000503.1:0-512 GCA_041987885.1 Pseudobdellovibrionaceae bacterium
AACAAGAAGCTTTCCATTTAGGCACCTTCGTAATCAGATAACTTTTTCCCTGAGTTGAGAAAACCGTTGCCAAATACAACTATTAACGCCCACATCACTAACAGAAGTTCCGTCTACCATAATATTTTGAATGGTGAAGTAAATTACTTTTCTCCCACAATCAAACTTAAACCAAATTTGCTTAAGTAGAAAATTGCCTACCGGAAAAAAGGTATAACGGACATTTATAATCTCCAGTAGATTTCAGCTATACATCAAAATGTCGACCACAAGAAGGCCATTGACGGAAACAATTTTTACTTCCGGAAGAATTTGGGGCAGTTCACACATACTTACGATGCAGCTAAACGATTCGGGATTTAAAAAGTATTTAGAGACTCAATGATGGTATGAATATAGTGCAGTTGTTAAAAATATAAATATAATTGTTATTTCTATGGTTATATTACTAAAAGTTAAGTATAATTATTTTTTAATTATTTTTCATATTTTCGGGGTTTTGGGGTTTTGGG
>JBHIVS010000504.1:0-511 GCA_041987885.1 Pseudobdellovibrionaceae bacterium
TAGCACAAGAGTACACTAAACGATATTTCAAAGATAAAATTAACAAAATACCAATCACACCCATTCCCTTTGTTTACTTTTAGTTGTAGAGTTACAGCTACGAATAGGTTTAGAGTGTGGCACCAACCAGCTGAGAAACCTTATTTTGATATGTCCAGTAAGAAAATACGAAATGACCGCTTAGGGTGTTCCCAATGTCTTTTTGCAAAAAGTCCACTAAACGAAAGTACACCAAGCAAAATCTATACAAAAACTCCAAAATTACCAAATAGTTCACATTCCTTTTGTTAGCCATTCTCATCCAGCTCTTCTAGGAACGGATCATGCATAGATTCAATGATATTTCCCATAGTTTTTTATTAAAATATTCAACAATATTAAAAATGTACAAATTCTTTTTAATATTTTATATTTATATTATAAAAATTCAAAAATTTTATTTCATTTTATGTATAAGTAATCATATAATTTAACACCATATTTCATTTTTAAGGGGTTTTGGGGTTTTGGG
>JBHIVS010000505.1:0-511 GCA_041987885.1 Pseudobdellovibrionaceae bacterium
GTTTCCAAGTTGGATTGTTCTAAGATCTTTTTGCTTGTCAAGAGTTGACCTCAAAGCATGCTACGACAACGGTCGTTAAGAAATTTTCGTGATTTTATCTCTTATTGCCTATCCTTCTTTTATCTTGATCTCAGTTGCTCTTTATTAAGGATTGTCGTTGTTATTACGGAATCTCTTCAAAAAGGTGTCTTTATTATGATTCTGAATTAATCTTGATTTAATTTTATTTGCTCTACTTGTAGCAAATCCTTAACGCAATCTAATTTATTGCTTATCCATAACTCTCTCTGCTTCGGTGTCGATAGTTTAGGACTTAAACTTGGCCATCCTATTCATGTTTAAAATACTTATATTCAAATCTTATAAAATCTTAGCTTATAATATTCTAATTTTTATATTTTATTAACTTTTATATATTTATGAAATCTTTTTATTCAATTAAATTTTAAAATTTTAAAATATTTTGTTTTTCTTTATTAATTTCAAATGTTTGGGGTTTTGGGGTTTTGGG
>JBHIVS010000506.1:0-511 GCA_041987885.1 Pseudobdellovibrionaceae bacterium
CATTTGTTATCGCTACAGGATTTGGTCCTAGTTAGCCAATTCCAGCTGCAATACCTTATGCATGATGTAAATGGGTAACTTGCACTGGTTAGTTTCCATTTCCATAATTTCTCGGAAGTTGAACTGCCCGTTGTTATCCATTAGCGTTTGTTTATCCAACTATAACTTAATTAGCATTCGCATTATTGATGTGATTTCTGAGCTATTATGTATTCATCCCTATTAAATTATTGCTTTAGCCTGTTAGCCCAGTCATACCTACTCCGCCAAATCGGTTTGCAGCTTGTTGTGCTGCAGCTTGTTATGCAGCAATGTGCTATTAATGCTACAGTTATGCAGCTGCGGCAAATTGGTTGTAGTTTATTTATTATTCGTTTGTTATTTAGATCTATTGCTAGTTCATAAAGTGAAAGGTAAATTTATTAATTATTAAATTATATAATTTAATTATTTGTATTAATAATTTATCTATAATTACAATTTCAAATGTTTGGGGTTTTGGGGTTTTGGG
>JBHIVS010000507.1:0-511 GCA_041987885.1 Pseudobdellovibrionaceae bacterium
CCCAAAACCCCAAAACCCCTTAAAAATGAAAAATGATTATTTCTATTATAAACTATAGAATAATAAAAAAATTAATTGTTTAAACTTTTAAACTTCTTCCACAAAAAATTACCTTAATATAACATAAAATTATCCAGTATTGCCTATATCTCATACTTTTTATTCATTTCCTTCTTTATGATTTACCGTTATCCTTTTCTTATACCTAATAAGACATAAACTCAGACGGTATATTAGAATTTTGATTCCTCAATTTACTATCTTTTCTATCCTTGTTTGCCGGCTTACCTACTGATTCTTTAACATAACCGACACTTAAATTTTAATTTGGTTTAAAAGATGGTGGTGGATGTTGAGCGTATTAGTTTGTGTTTCTTCTTAATTCACGAGTGTAGTTATTGTCTAGAAGATCTACAGTTACCATTTTGGCTGTTCTTCGTGTAGCTATTTAGACCTACGTCGACACTTAAGTTTCTTTATCGGCCATCTTTGGTTTCAATATCTATATTTT
>JBHIVS010000508.1:0-511 GCA_041987885.1 Pseudobdellovibrionaceae bacterium
TCAGATGATGAATAAGGTGCAAATTAAGATGGAATAGCACAGAGTAGAGGAGATAAGAGCTTTTTCCAAATGTTCATTGATAAAGATGATAGATAGCTGTTAAGAGAGATGGATATTCACTCCAAGATCAGAAAGCATTTAGCCGAAAAGTTTAAGAATAAGTTTGTCAGAAGAGCAAGTAAAGTGTTACAAAGGTTGTCATTTGGAAAAATAGAACCGCCGGCGGATCTTCAACAACTTCAAAAGGGTCATCTGAAATCACAATAAAATCTGAAAAACGTTTCTCCGATGGAAGCCAAAGGACGGAAGAGTGGAAGTGCAGCTGGGCCGGAACAAATAGAAGAATATTGACCGGCCATAAAACAAACTAGTATATTTAATAAAACTATATGATATGTATCGTAGGTGGATTTTTATAAGAGTTTGAAAGCCTACCCTACTAATCATATAAGAAGCATAATTTGCTATAATATTATAATTTTTCAAATGTTTGGGGTTTTGGGGTTTTGGG
>JBHIVS010000509.1:0-510 GCA_041987885.1 Pseudobdellovibrionaceae bacterium
GCTGTGAAGCTATTGCCAAGTACCTAAAAAGTGATAACTGCTCGCTTGAAAGTCTGCATCTTGCCAGCAACAAGTGCTCTGATTATGGTGGTAAGGCCATCGCTCAAGCTATTGCTGTTAATAAAAGTCTTATTCATTTGGATATGACATACAACACAATAAATGATATGGGACTCACACTCTTCGCTTAGGCCCTATCTCAAAATCAAACACTGATGAGTTTCAAGATTTTTGGAAATGAATTCGGATAAGAGTGCCTTAAATTGTTCTATGAGCTGTTCTAGACTGGCAGAGAAAACCCTTGGTTCCCAGATTTTGTTGTCTATTGGGTTGATGATCACTTTGAGATGGCTTACTTAGAGACCAATATCGAGAGTGAATCCGATTTAGGTTTTGATATTCATGTGGGTGGTTCAAACTGAATAATACTGATTAATGATAATAGAATAATTTCAACCATTTCTATTTTTGATTGGATTTTTCATTTTTAAGGGGTTTTGGGGTTTTGGG
>JBHIVS010000510.1:0-510 GCA_041987885.1 Pseudobdellovibrionaceae bacterium
CTTATAATCCTGATATGATTGAGAAAGCATTCTTGGACTATCTTAAAGCTCAGAACACTCCAATCGTTCCAAAAGTAAGCAAATCCAAATACAAGTTGAAATTCGAAATGAGCAGTAAAGCTCAGAGCGGACTTGTGACCACAGTCTTTATTTGTGTTAGAATTCTCAAAGTTGATGACGAGAAAGTTGCAGTGGAGTTCATGAGACTCGGAGGTGATCAAATCAGTTTCAACAAAGTATTCAAGGAATTCAAAGACAAGTAACTAGCCCATCTGAACGACACCAATCTGGGAGCAGATGAGAATGAAGAATCTGTGGCGGAAAATGAGTGATCGGATAAGAGCAGATAACTTTTAACTCAATACAATAACGAATTAAATACTACATATTGTAAATTTTAGAGAAAGTTGATATGATTATATTAAAAAAGTTCTTTAATATCAATACCATTATTAAATATTGCTGGTTGGTCAGAAATATTTCATTTTTAAGGGGTTTTGGGGTTTTGGG
>JBHIVS010000511.1:0-510 GCA_041987885.1 Pseudobdellovibrionaceae bacterium
CCCAAAACCCCAAAACCCCGTAAATATGAAAAAAATTAAGAAAATAAAATTTCTTAAAAATACAACTTAAGTTATATATATTGATGTTTTTTGATGTTTTCTTAATACGGTGAACGTTTAAAAATAATCAAAATAAATAATTCGTTTAAATTTTGAATTATGAATGATGGATGAAACCACAAATTTAATTAATCATTATCAATTTTATCAATTAATTAAATAAAATATTTAATATTTAAGAAGAAATATCATGATATTTAGAACAAAACTGGTAGTTTCCATTCTACTGGTGATTTGCCTACAAACTGCCACAGTTGAAACATCTAGAACAAACAATGCTTAATCAGAATCAAGAGATACGCTTTATATTGCTCAGCCCTTCGGTAGCAAAAAGAACGCTTAAGATGGTGCAACTTTCCTGATGTTACATAATCTAGTTGATTCATCTTCATCATCAGAAGATGAAACCAACATTCAAGAAGATGAAGAAGAATAATCATCTGATGAAGA